>WHSM01000542.1 GCA_009380105.1 Micromonosporaceae bacterium | reverse complement strand
GGGTCCTGCCGCGCCGGGATCCGCCACGCCACCCGCGAGCCGCGCCAGCACGGCCGACCACAGCGGACACGCGACGAGCGGCTCGCCGCAGCCGCACAGCCGGTTGGTGCCCGTGCCGAGCACGCCGTTCTGCCACAGGTAACGCAGCTCTCCCACGTGCGTCACGCCGTCCACCTCGTTGAGCAGGTTTCCCAGCAGCGTGCTGCCGCTGCGGCACCATCCGGTGACGTACACGACCCGGGGAACGGCCGCGCCGGTCACAGTCGCATCAGCAGCAGATGCTGCGGCAGGTGCAGGGCGAGCCCGACCCGGACGCTCGCCTCGATCATGTCGGGGGCGTCGCCCGCGGCGCGGACCAGTCGCAGCGTCGACTCGGCCGGGTCCAGCAGGGTCGCGGCGGCCCGGAAGTCGCCGAGGAGCATCTCCTCACGCGCGATCATGCGGGTACGGCTCACCCGCACCCCTACCTCGGCGAGCCGCGCCAGCAGGCCGGACGTCACCATCCGCCAGTAGACCGACGGATGCGCCACGATGCCGTCGCAGGATCCGCCCATCTCCTCCACATCGGAGGCCGCCCGCGCCACGTCGTCGGCCAGCGACCCGGACGCGTGCGCACGCCGCACCCCGGGGTGGCGCAGCAACCCTGGGAGCACGCCGTCGGCGGCGCCGGCCAGCAGCGCCTCGTTCTCCACGGTGCACAGCCGCACCACGACCCGGTGGTCGGTGAACATCGCCAACAGCGCCGGATCGTCGCCGACCCCGTCCGGGAGCGGCATCCGCGCGGTCAGATCGGTGAGCGTCGCCGAGCACAGCCGCGGCGTGAACCCGGCCTCCGGCGTGTCCCGGTACGCCGCTCCGGACACCGCGTCGGCCGCCGCCGGGGTCTCCCGCACGTACCGCACCGGCTCCCCGGTCACCACCGCGGTCTTCAGCAGATGCCGGACCGTGTACCGGGGCCGGGTCTTGGCCAGCGGGAAGGTGCTCGGCAGCGAGACCCGCAGCCGCACCGTGACGTCGGACTTCGGAGAGCCGGCCACGGCGTGGGCCAACTCCTCCCCCGCGCTGCGGCTGGTCAGCGCCGGATCATCCCAGAGCAGCCGCATCGCCGCTCACCCCGCTTCCGGCGCCGGCCGTCGCGACCTTCGCCACGGCGCTGATCAGCTGGTCGCAGTCGTCCCGGGTGAGATTGGCCGACAACGGCACGTCGACCGCCTCACCGACGTGCCGCGCCGTGGCGGGCGCGTGGCGCTTGGCCGCCTCCGGGTCGGGGCCGAGGAGGAACCCCCAGTTCCAGAACGCCCGCACGTTGGCGTCGCCGGGGTCGCCCAGCGCCCGCGCCGAGATCCCCTCCGCACGCAGCGCCCGGGCGAACCAGCTCGTCTCGGCAGGACTGGCGCCGGGGAGCCGGAACACCAACGCCTCCCCCAGGTAGGCCCCATCGGACACCGGCCGCCGCAGCGCTATCGCGTCGATCCCGGACAGCCCGGCGGCCACCTGGTCGTAGTTGCGCCGGTGCCGGGCCAACCGCTCGGGCAGCCGGTCCAGCAGCGCGTTGGCGAGCGCCGCGCGGATCTCGTCCATCCGGAATCCGAAGATCGGCAGGTCCAGGTCGCGGATCGGCGGCGGGTGGTCGAAGTGCCGGGCGAAGCGCCCCTCGTACGCCCCGCAGAGCACCACCGCACGGGCGTACGCCGCCGGGTCGTCGGTGAGCAGGAAGCCGCCCTCGCCGGTGTTGAGCGCCTTGTCGGACTGCGTGCTGAAGGCGCCGAACTGGCCGAACGTGCCGAGCGGCCTGCCGTTCAGGCACGCGCCGAGCGCCGGGACCGCGTCCTCGACCACTGGCACGTTGTGCTCGGCGGCGGCGGCGCAGATCGCGGGCATGTCGCTGGCGAACCCGCGCATGTGGACCGCCACCACGGCGCGCGCCCCCGCGGCGAGCGTGTCGCGCAGGTCCGCCACGTCTAGGTGCAGGTCGGGGTCGCACTCCACCAACGCCGGCACGTGCCCGGCGAGCAGGATCGCGCTCGGGGTGGCAGCGAAGGTGAAGGCGGGACATGCGACCGGTGATCCGGGCGGCAGGCCGAGCGCCATCAGGCTCAACGCGATCGCCGTGGTGCCGCTGGCGCACGCGAGGGCGTGCCGGACTCCGAAGTAGTCCGCGAGCCGTTGCTCCAGCGCGCCGGCGGCGGTTTCGGAGTATGGGCGGCAGTCGTACCGGAAGTAGAGCCGGCGGCGGATCGCGGCGATGGCCGCGTCTTCGTCGGCCTCGCTGACGAAGACGTCGCCGGTGTCGTACGTCGGCCAGGGCTCGCGGCGGGCCGGCGGGCCGCCGTGAATGGCGAGCCGGGCTGGATCCGCGTCGTGCTCCTCGGAGTCAGTCTGACCTGGTGGTGCTGATTTGGTGAACATGCGGCCCTCC
>WHSM01000368.1 GCA_009380105.1 Micromonosporaceae bacterium | reverse complement strand
GTAACTGGCCAGCCGGTTTGTGACTAGCGTCGCAGCGAAATCAAGCACCGGCGCCGGAATATTGACGGCAGAAGATGCGCGGACGGCGGGTTGCCAACAGGGCCCCGCCGTCCGCTGCTGTTGTGGCGCGGTCCATCTTTTTCGTGGGCACGACATCGCTGTCGTCCCGGCTCACGTGTAATGCCCTATGACCCGCGTGTCGCGGACGACCATTGTCACTCGGGGCGGCGCCGCGCCGCCCGGCGGCGAAGGAGAGGCACACCGATGCAGTTCGGGCGCTATTTCGAGGATTTCGAGGTCGGAGCGGTGTACCGGCACTGGCCCGGCAAGACGATCACCGAGTACGACGACCACCTCTTCTGCCTGCTCACCATGAACCACCACCCGCTGCACCTGGACGCGCACTACGCGGAGACCACCACGCAGTTCAAGCGCAACGTGGTCGTCGGCAACTACATTTACTCGCTGCTGCTCGGCATGTCGGTCGCCGACGTCTCCGGCAAGGCCATCGCGAACCTCGAAGTGGAGTCGCTCAAGCACGTCGCGCCGACCTTCCACGGCGACACCGTCTACGGCGAGACGACCGTGCTCGACAAGGCCGAGTCGAAGTCCAAGGAGGACCGCGGCGTCGTGCACGTGGAGACCAGGGGATACAAGCAGGACGGCACGCTGGTGTGCGTGTTCCGCCGCAAGGTGATGGTGCCGAAGCAGGCGTACGCCAGCGGAGACGAGACGCCCAGCTTCCCCACGCCGAAAACCGACTAGCTGGCGCCGCCGGCCCGCCTGGCAGGCGCCGCGGAGCTGGCGTCCCGGCCGCCGCGCCACCGGACCAGGCGCCGCGCTCGGCGGGCGAGGCCGCGGCGCACCCGGCGGCCGAAGCCGAGCCGCTGCTCGCGTTCGACGCGCCGCAGCGCCCGCTCGAGCCGCTCGGTGCGCTCGCGACTCGCGGCGAGCTCCTCGCGCAGTTTCCCGGCCTCCTTGTCGAGGCGGCTCCTGAGCTCTGCGACCCGTCGCGCCTGGGAGGCGTGCGCCTCCTTGAGCCAGCCGATGCGGTAACCGAGCCCGCCGTCGTCGTCGCCCTCCCACGCGGTCACGGGCGCCGCGAAGTCGACCCGCGCCATGCGCGCGTCGAACCCGGCGCCGCCGTCCTCGCCGGAGGCGAAGACGTGCCGCAGGCTGTTCTTCTCCATGAACGAGACCAGCCGGTCGAAGCGCTCGGGATAGCCCTTGACCAGGTCGCTGAAGTCGGCCTCGTCGTACAGCCGCGCCACGTCTACGTCGCGCGGCGTGTCCGCGATGGCGCGGTGCGGGATGCCGAAGTAGCGGCTCAGCTCCAAGGTGCGCGAGTCGTGGCAGAGCACCATCGCGGGGGTGCCGGCCAACAGCGCGGCGATGTTGCCGTGGATTCTGGTGCCGAAGGCGAAGTCGTGCTCCGCCAGCCCTCCCATCCACGTGTGGGGCTCGACGTGCATCCGGGCCTTGCGTTCCTGGAACAGCGGATGCGACAGGTGCACGGGCACCTCGTCGTGGGTGTTCGCCACCGCAGACGTGTCGCCCCAGTACATGGCCTGGAGATCCCTGAGCTCCTGCGCGAAGTACGTCAGACCCGGGTACCGCTCGTAGTTGGTCATCACGATGTCGCCGATGCCGTCCACCCAGCGGGAGACCGAGACCGCGATCGCCGAGTCGCTGGTGAGCTCCGGGACCTTCTTGGCGATCTGGAAGCTCTCCCCGTGGAAGAACATCGACGGGCAGCCGATGACCTCGACGTCAGTGAAGCCCAGCCGGCTGAGGTAGCGCTCCGTGAACTCGCCCCGCACCCCGATGGACGCCGACCGGTCGAGGACCGCGCGCGCGAACCGGGTGACCAGCTCGTCCAACGACCGCATCTCGTCCAGGTCGTAGTCCACGCTCGACTGGGCTCCGACGCCGAAGACGACCACCGGGATCTTCAGTCGCTCGATCAGCTCCGTGAGGGTGACCAGGTGCTTTCGGAAGTCGTGGCGGAACGCGTTGGCCAGCGGCACGACGAACAGGTCGTACTCGGCGTTGATGCGGTCGGCGTCGTCCGGGTCGCCGTTCAGCCGCGGGCCGTTGACCTGGATCTCGGCGTCGCTGGTCGACAGCATCTTGTGCACGGCGTTGCTGAACAGCAGGTTCCCGACGTTCGTGGCGATCAGGTTCTGCTGCATCGTCGCCTCGGGCGAGGCGGGGTCGAAGGGGCCCTTGCCGGCGCGCATCAGGATTCGCGGCACGAGAGATCGAACTCCTCACTTGCGACTCGAGTGACCTGACGAGGGTAACTATGCGCTGGTTAGCGGTCACTTCGGCCTCTCTACGCTGGTCGCCGTGGAGTCGCACGAGGAAGTCGCGGGAGCGGGCCCGAAGGTGGGCTCGGACGGGTCCGGTGAGGTGACCCCGGAGGCGGGTTCGGCCGCTGCCGTCGGCGTCGGGCCGTGGCGGGGCGCCTGGCCCGAGGACGACCGGTACGACCCGGAGCTCCTGGAGCACGGCGACCGCCGCAACGTCGTCGACCGGTACCGGTACTGGCGGCGCGAGGCGATCGTCGCGGACCTGGACATCCGCCGGCACGAGTTCCACGTGGCGATCGAGAACTGGCAGCACGACCTGAACATCGGCACGGTCGTGCGCACCGCCAACGCGTTCCTGGCCGCGAGAGTGCACATCGTCGGGCGGCGCCGCTGGAACCGCCGCGGAGCCATGGTCACCGACCGTTATCAGCATGTCAGCCATCACCCGACCATCCGGGAGTTCGTCGGCTGGGCCCACCAGGAGGGCCTGGCGGTGATCGGCATCGACAACCTGCCGGGCTGCCGACCCCTGGAGACGGCGGAGCTGCCCCGACGGTGCGTGCTGCTCTTCGGCCAGGAAGGGCCCGGGCTGTCCGAGGCCGCTCACCGGGCCTGCGACATGGTCTGCTCCGTCGCCCAGTACGGCTCCACCCGGTCGATCAACGCCGGGGTGGCCAGCGGCATCGCGATGCACGCCTGGATCCGCCAGCACGCCAGCCGGCCGCCCGACCCCGGGCCGCTCCCGCCCGGCGCCGCCGACCCCGGGTGACGTCCGCGGACGCCGACCAGGCCGCGCGGCGCCGGCCACGCCCTGGGGCGCGGGGCCCGTGGCGCGTCGCGTACCAGGAAAGACAGAAGGCGGGCAAGAAGCCGGAACCGCTTGACGGACCGTGGCAGACCGATCAACGTGGGCTGTGTGAGCGTCGCGGTGAGCTGTCCGCGGTGTGGCGGTCCGGTGCGGCCGCCGGATCTCATGTGCTCGGACTGGCGCTGCGCCGAGCACGACGCCGTGCTTCCCTTCCACGTCGCCGAGCACATCAGTCGGGAGATCGTCGACGCGGCGCGCATGCAGCTCCGCGTGCCGCTGTGGTGCCCCTGGCCGATGCTGCCCGGTTGGACGGTCACCGGCGTGGCGTGGGTCGGCGACGACCGCACTCGCGGGCGCGGCTCGGCGGTGGCGTGCAGCGGCCCCGCGCCGCTCGGCGGCGCCGCTGACGTGCTGCTGATCGCCGAGGAGCCGGGGATGGGCCTCGGCCCTCGTTTTGCCGGCCTGGACGCCCCGGACCTGGGGCCGCTGGTGCCGGAGCGGATGGCGGCGACGGCCGCGCAGGCGAAGGTCCGCGCCGCGGGACACGAGACTCCGATGTGGGCCATCGACACCCGCGACGACCGCAGCGTCTACGTCGGCGAGGCGAAAGGCGTGTGGCTGTACGCGGTCGCCTGGCCCGCCTCGGCCGGATACGTCCTGGCGGAACACGTCACTTTGCATGATCTCGCGGAGTTTGTGCCCAACGAGTTGGTTTACGGGGCTCCGTCACCCTACCTCCACGGCTCGGCTTGAACCGGTCGGTCAAGATCTACGGCAGAGGTCTGGGCGCGCCGCGTTGGCTCCGCCTAGTCTCGGTGGAGAATGAGATCCGGAACGTCGGTACGACCGTTTCGTGCTTGTTCACGATGCGAGAGCGTTGCTGATACGCTCAGTAGCGCGACGAGTTGGGGAGGTGGAAACTCCGATGAAGAAGGTCATTACCTGGGGCGGCGTCGCCTTCCTCATTTTCTTCGTTGCCATGCGGCCGAGCGCGGCTGCCAACGTGGTGAAGTCCCTGGCAGGCGGCGTCATGGACGTCATGTCCGGGTTCGGTGACTTTGCCAGCAACCTGATCGCGTAGTCAGAGCCATGCCCAGCGAGCCCTCCCGCGGACGGGACGAACGCGACGATTGGCAGACCGAGCCGATCCCGGAGTTGCCCTCCTCCCCGCCGACACCCGAGACCCACTGGTCCGCCACAGGTCCCGAGGATCCGCCGGACTCGCCGGTCGAT
>WHSM01000328.1 GCA_009380105.1 Micromonosporaceae bacterium | reverse complement strand
TCCGGACCCGGGCCATCCCGGCACGCCGAGGCTGTTCGCCGAACGCTTCGCCACGCCGGACGGCCGGGCCCGGTTCACCGCGGTCGACTTCCGCCCGGTCGCCGAGGACGTCGACGCCGACTTCCCGGTCTACCTGACCACTGGCCGGGTGCTGGCCCACTACCAGAGCGGCGCGCAGACCCGGCGGATCCGGTCGCTCAACGAGGCGGCCGGCAGCGCGCACGTCGAGCTGCACCCCGACCTCGCCGAGCGCCTCGGCGTCGAGACCGGCGACCTGGTGCGGGTGGCCAGCCGCCGCGGCGCGACCGTCGCCCCGGCCCGGGTCACGCACGAGATCCGGCCGGACACCGTGTTCATGCCCTTCCACTGGGAGGGCGCCAACGTGCTCACCAATCCCGCGCTCGACCCGACCTCCCGAATGCCGGAGTTCAAGGTCTGCGCTGTGTCACTAGAGGCAGTCACGGCGCGACGCGAAGCGCGAGGAGTGAGCGAAGCGAGCCCCGGGGCGAGCGCGAGGAGTGAGCTTGCGAGCCCCGCAGTCGCGAGCGGGGCCAACGCAGTCGCGAGCAGGACAGGCGCAGTCGCGCGCCTTCTCCAGAAGGACGTCCATGCGGAGGCGCTATGAGGGTTGTCGTTGTCGGTTACGGGATGGCGGGCGGACGGGTCGCCGACAAGCTGCGCCATCGCGGGGGCGGGTCACCCGGTGCGCCCAGTGTGGACGTCACGGTATTCGGCGCTGAGCCGCATCGGCCGTACAACCGGATCCTGCTCTCCTCGGTGGTCGCGGGAAAGACCCGCGAAAGCGACGTCACGCTGCCGGAGCCGTCCGGTCTGGACCTGCGGCTTGGCGTGACAGCCACGTCGATCGACCGGGCCGGCCGCACGGTCACGGCCTCCGACGGCAGTTTCATCGGGTACGACGCGCTGGTGCTCGCCACCGGCAGCCGGACGTGGCTGCCGCCGGTCGCGGGCCTGACCGGCGACGACGGCGCCCTGGTCGAAGGTGTGTTCGGCTTCCGCACCCTGGACGACTGCCGCGCGATCGTCGCCCGCGCCGCCAGCGCGCGGAAGGCGATCGTGCTCGGCGGCGGGCTGCTCGGCCTGGAGGCGGCGCGCGGGCTCGCGCAGCGGGGCCTGGACGTCGAGGTGGTGCACGCGGCCGGCCACCTGATGGAGCGGCAACTCGACCCGGACGCCGGGGCGGTGCTGGCGCGAACGCTGCGCGGCATCGGCATCAGGCTGCGGGTCGACGCGTACGCCACCTCGTGGGCCGACGGCCGGCTGACGCTCGCCGACGGCGCGGAGCTGCCGGCCGATCTGCTGGTCGTCGCCTGCGGCGTGCGCCCCGACACCGCGCTCGCCGCGAGCGCCGGCCTGACGGTCGACACCGGGATCGTGGTGGACGACGCGCTGCGCACCAGCGATCCGCGCGTGTACGCCATCGGCGACTGCGCCGAGCACGCCGGGCGGGTGTACGGCTTCGTCGCGCCGGCCTGGGATCAGGCCCGAGTGGTCGCGGAGGTGATCACCGGCGGCGCCGGGCGGTATGCCGGCTCGCGGCTCGTCACGCGCCTCAAGGCCGCCGGCGTGGACCTGGCGGTGCTCGGCGACACCGCCCACCTGCCGGCCGACCCCGACGCCGAGACGGTCAGCTTCGCCGACAGCGGGCGCGGCACGTACCAGAAAGTGGTGCTCCGCGACGGGAGGGTGAGCGGGGCGATCCTGCTCGGCGACAACCCGAGCGTCGGATCGGTGGTGCAGCTCTACGACCGGGGCGGCCCGGCGCCGGCGGACCGGCGGGCACTGCTGCTCGCCTGGGCGGCGCCCGGCGCCGACGCCGACGAGTCGCCGGCCCGGATCCCGGACCGCGCGGTGGTCTGCCGCTGCAACGCGGTCACCAAGGGCGCGATCACCAAGGCGTGGCTGGACGGGGCGCGCAGCGCCGACGCGATCTCGGCCGCGACCCGCGCGGGCACCGGCTGCGGCACGTGCCGCGACGCGGTCGAGGGCGTCTGCGACTGGCTCAACGCCGCCGACGCCGCCCCACCACGCGAAACGCCGACCCCACCACCGACCCATGCCGCGGATCGTGACAACACGCCACCCGGCCCTGCCAGCCCGGCCACGCGCGCGCAGTCCGTGGTCGTCGAGAACGGAGAGACAATGACCCAGCGCGTCGTGGTGGTCGGCAACGGCATGGTGAGTCAGCGCTTCGTGGAGGCGCTCACGGATCGCGACACCGACGGCCGCTGGCAGATCACGGTGCTCAGCGAGGAGCCGCGGCCGGCGTACGACCGGGTGGCGCTGTCGTCCTTCTTCGACGGCGCGACCGATGAGGACCTGTGCCTGGCCGACGCGCAGTGGTACGCCGACCGCGGGGTGACGCTCCGTCTCGGGGTCACGGCGACCGGCATCGACCGGGACCGCCGCACAGTGTCGACGCCCGATGGCGAACACCCCTACGACGCGCTCGTCCTCGCCACCGGCTCGTACCCGTTCGTGCCGCCGGCGCCGGGCCACGACCTGCCGGGCTGTTTCGTCTACCGCACCCTGGGCGATCTGGAGCAGATCCGCGACCACGCCGGCGGCAAGCGGGTCGGGGCCGTGGTCGGTGGCGGCCTCCTCGGCCTGGAGGCCGCCAACGCGCTGCGGCTGCTGGGGCTGGAGACGCACGTCGTGGAGTTCGCGCCTCGGCTGATGCCGCTGCAGGTCGACGACGCGGGTGGCCAGATCCTCAAGCAGCGCATCGCCGACCTGGGGGTGCATGTGCACGTCGGCGCGAAGGGCGAGCGCATCGAGGCCGGCCGGCGCGGCGCCGTGGCCCGGATGGTGCTCGGTCACGGCGCCCCCGCCGACGGGACCACGCCCGCCTTCCCGCCGGAGATCAACACGGACGTCGTGGTGTTCGCGGCCGGGGTGCGGCCCCGCGACCAACTCGCGCGCGACGCCGGCCTGGAGGTCGGCGCGCGGGGCGGGGCGCTGGTGGACGACACGTGCCGTACCAGCGACGACAGCGTCTACGCGATCGGGGAGGTCGCGGCGATCGGCGGGCGCTGCTACGGCCTGGTGGCTCCCGGGTACGCGATGGCCGAGGTCGTGGCCGACCACCTCGTCGGCGGGGAGTCCACGTTCCCCGGCGCCGACACCTCCACCAAGCTGAAGCTGCTCGGGGTGGACGTTGCCAGCTTCGGCGACGCCTTCGGAGACCAGAGCGGAGCGCTCGGCGGCGCCATTGGAGTCGTCTACACCGACCCGGTCGGCGGCACGTACGCCAAGCTCGTGGTCGACGAGGGCAGCGCAGCCGACGCTCCGGTGATCGCCGGCGGGATCCTGGTCGGCGATGCGAGCGCGTACCCCACGCTGCGGGCCAGCCTGGGCCAGCCACTGACCGGCTCGGCGTTGGAGCTGCTGAGCGCGGGGCTGGCCGGCCCCGGCGGCGGAGGCTCCAGGGGGCGCTGCCCGGGACCGCCCAGGTGTGCTCCTGCCGCGCCGTGACCAAGGACGCGATCACTGCCGCGATCACCGAGCAGGGCTGCGCCGACGTGGGCGCCGTGAAGACGTGCACCAAGGCGGGCACCGGCTGCGGCTCCTGCCTGCCGCTGCTCAAGCAACTCCTCGCCGAGTCCGGCGTGGCCATGAGCAAGGCGCTGTGCGAGCACTTCACGCAGTCCCGCCAGGAGCTGTTCGACATCATCCGGGTACAAGGGATCCGCAGCTTCTCGGAGCTGGTCGCCTCCCACGGCACGGGCCGGGGCTGCGACATCTGCAAGCCGGCCGTGGCCTCGATCCTCGCCAGCATCGGCGGCGGCCAGCACATCCTGGACGGCGAGCAGGCGACCCTGCAGGACACCAACGACCACATGCTCGCCAACCTGCAACGCAACGGCACGTACTCAGTGGTGCCGCGGGTGCCCGGCGGCGAGATCACACCCGAGAAGCTGATCGTGCTCGGCGAGGTGGCGCGCGACTTCAATCTCTACACAAAGATCACCGGCGGCCAGCGGATCGACCTGTTCGGCGCCCGGGTGGAGCTGCTCCCCGCGATCTGGCGCCGCCTGGTGGACGCGGGGTTCGAATCCGGGCACGCGTACGGCAAAGCGCTGCGCACCGTGAAGTCCTGCGTCGGCACCACCTGGTGCCGGTACGGGGTCCAGGACTCGGTCGGCATGGCCATCGGGCTGGAGCTGCGCTACCGGGGTCTGCGCGCGCCGCACAAGGTGAAGGCTGCCGTGTCCGGATGCGCCCGGGAGTGCGCCGAGGCGCGCAACAAGGACGTCGGCGTGATCGCCACCGAGAACGGCTGGAACCTCTACGTCGCCGGCAACGGCGGCTTCAAGCCCCGCCACGCGGACCTGTTCGCCGCCGACCTCGACTCCGGGTCGCTGATCCGCCACATCGACCGGTTCCTGATGTTCTACATCCGCACCGCGGACCGGCTGCAGCGCACCTCGAACTGGCTGGAGTCGCTGGACGGCGGCCTCGACCACCTCCGGGACGTGATCGTCGAGGACTCGCTCGGGCTGTGCGCCGAGCTGGACGAGGCCATGGAGCGCCACGTCGGCAACTACAGCGACGAGTGGGCCGGAGTCCTGGAGGACCCGGACCGGCTGCGCCGGTTCACCTCGTTCGTCAACGCCCCGGACACCCCGGATCCGAGCATCGAGTTCGTCACCGAGCGGGGTCAGCCCGTTCCCGGACCTTCGCTCATCGCCGGCCCTAGTTTGGAGGTACGAACATGACGGCTGTCCTCACTCCCCAGTGGACCTCGGTCTGCGAGCTGACCGACCTGGAGCCCGAGCGTGGCGTCGTGGCGCTGGTGCGCAGGCGCCAGGTGGCGCTGTTCCGCACCCACGACGACGCCGTGTACGCCATCGGCAACCGCGACCCGTTCAGTGGCGCGCACGTGCTCGCCCGCGGCATCGTCGGCACCCGCGGCGGCGCGCCCACGGTGGCCTCGCCGATGTACAAGCAGGTCTTCGACCTTCGCACCGGCGAATGCCTGGACGACCCGAAGGCGCACGTGCCGACGTTCCCGGTGCGCGTGACCGTCGGGGTGGTAGAAGTGGGCAGCCCGTGACCCTGTGTGGGCAGCCCGTGGACCTGCCGCCACCCCTGGCCGGGTTCACCGTGGCCGTGACAGCGGACCGGCG
>WHSM01000104.1 GCA_009380105.1 Micromonosporaceae bacterium | reverse complement strand
CCCGGCGCATCGCGAGACCGAGCAGGATGACGCCGACGGGCATCACCAGCAGCCCGACCAGCAGCAGGGCGTCGAACATGCCCTGGTTCGCCTGCCACAGGAGGACCAGCGTCGCCTGCTCGTCGGGGCTCGCGCCGCCGGGGCCGAGGTGCTCCCCGCGGTCGACAGGCACGCGCCGGACGTGGTGCTCATGGACATCCGGATGCCCCGGATCGACGGCCTCGCCGCCACCGAACTGCTCCGCGCCCGCCCCCACCCGCCCGAGGTCATCGTGCTGACCACGTTCGACGCCGACGAGTACGTGCTACGCGCCCTCCGGGCCGGGGCCAGTGGTTTCCTGCTGAAGGACACTCCGCCCGCGGAGATCCTGCGGGCGGTGGCGCGGGTGGCGGCCGGTGAGCCGATCCTCTCGCCGTCGGTGACCCGCCAGCTCATCGCCCACATCGGCGACACCGGCGCCAACGCCCGCCGTCAACACGCCCGCGCGCTGCTGGCCCGGCTCAGCGAGCGGGAACGGGAGGTTGCCGTGACGGTGGGCCGGGGCAGGTCGAACGCGGAGATCAGCAGCGAGTTGTTCATGAGCGTGCCGACCGTGAAGCAGCACGTGTCGCGGATCCTCACCAAGCTGGACCTCAACAACCGGACCCAGATCGCCCTCCTGGTCCACGACGCCGGCCTGGCCGGAACGGCCTGACGCCGGCGATTCCGTAGTGGGAGTCGTGGTGGGCAAGCTACCGGGCTAGCCGGCGGCGTACTGGAGGACGACATTGTGGGAGCCTTCCCAGGTACGGGTGCCGAGCAGCCGTAGGCCGCCGGGCGGTGGCGTGGTGAATGCCGGTGTTCCGCCACCGACGATCCCGGCTCCGACGATCAGGTGTAGTTCGTCGACCAGGCCGGCGGCGAGCAGGTCGTTCCAGAGGACGTGGCTGGCGAAGACCACGACGTCTCGCTCGGCGGCGCGTTTGGCCTCGTCGATCCGCTTGTGGGCGTCGGCTCGGCGTACCACCCGGGTGGCGCCGGCCCACGGCCCGGCCGGTGACTCCGGCAGCGAGTCGGAGATGACGAGTTTCGGGATCGCGTTGAGCAGGCGCGAGACCTCGCGCTCGTCGGGCGCGGCGTCGGGGTTGTCCGCGATCGGCGGCCAGTAGCTCTGGAAGCCCTGGTATGACTTCGCGCCGACCACCATGGTTTCCGCGGCGCGGAGCCGTTCGGCGCAGTACGGGTCGAACATGTGGTCAAAGGGCAGCGCCATGACGTTGCCGTCGGGGCCCTCGAAGTACCCGTCCAGCGACACCATGTTGGTGACGATCAACTTGCCCATGGCTGAGCCTCCTCGTGCTCGTGCATCCGGTGTCAAGGCCAAGCCTGACGGCGACCGCAGGAGTCGGGCAGGTGTCGATGTCATCGCTCGGCTTTGACGTTTGTCATCGCCGCGCGGGAGTCAGAGCCAGCCGGCGTTGCGGGCGATCCGGATGGCGTCGATCCGGTTGCGGGCGCCCACTTTGGTGATCGCGTTGGAAAGGTAGTTGCGTACGGTGGCGGGAGAGAGGAACAGGGCCGAGCCGATCTCTTCGGTGGAGTCTCCGGAGTCGGCGGCGCGCAGCACGTCGGTCTCGCGTGGGGTCAGCGGGCTACTTCCGGTTTCCAGGGCCACGGCGACCAACTCGGGGTCGATCACGTGTTCGCCGCGGGCGACCCGTCGCACTCCGTCGACCAGTCGGGCGGCTGGCTTGTCCTTGACGATGAAACCGCGCGCGTGGGCCTGCAGCGCCCGCAGCAGGTTACCGGGTTGGCTCAGACCGGTCAGGATCAGAGCGTGGCAGTCGGGCAGTTGACGCCGCAGCTGCTCAGCGACGGTGAGCCCGTCCATACCCGGCATGTCGATGTCCAGCACCGCCACGTCCGGCCGGGTCTGGAGCGCGGTGTCGATGACCTGGTCGCCGCGGGAGAGCTCTGCGACCACCTCGATGTCGTCTTCGAGGGAGAGCAGCGCGGCGAGCGCGCTGCGGATCATGTGCATGTCCTCGGCGATGAGCACACGGATCATGCGACCCCCTGCGACGTGCGGGACGGTGTGGCAGGCGCCTCGACCACGAGCCGGAAGCGGCCCCGGCTGCGCTCCTGGCGTACCTGTCCGGCGAGTGTGCGGGCGCGTTCAGCCAGCCCGTTCAGGCCGCTGCCGCCGGTTGGCGAGCCGGCCCGCGCGGATCCCGTCGCGCCGTCGTTGACGATCTCCAGCCGCACCAGCTCATGCTCGGCCGACCCCGTCAGCCAGCAGCGCTGCGCCTGGCTGTGCCGCAGGATGTTGGTGGCGCCTTCGCGCACCGTCCAGGCGAACAGCGCGCTCACCGGGTCGGTCAGTTCCGGCAGCTCCAGGCGGGTGTGGACCTCGAGGCCGCCGGCTTCCAGCAGCGCGACCGCGCCGTCGACCTCAGTGCGCAGGGAGACCTCGTGTTCGGCGCGGGCAATCGCCCGCACGTCCTGTTGTGCCTGATGAGCGATGTCGGTGATGCCCTCGATCTCCCGCAGCGCGGCGTCGCGGCGGGCAGCCAGCAGCCGCAGCGCCAGGTCGCCTTTGAGGGAGATCGCGGACAGGCTCTGACCGAGCACGTCGTGCAGATCCCGCGACATCCGCCGGCGCTCCCCGCTGACAGCCGACCGCGCCAGATCCGCACGCGTGGCGAACAGCTCGTCGATCCTGTTCACCAACAGGGCGGACCAGTACAGTGCGCCGACGCCGAAGCCCAGGAAGATCATGTTGTACGCGGTGATCACGACGACATCCACCGTGCCGCCGCCGGTGACGACGGTTGCCCACCCGGCGACGACGCCCTGGAGCAGCAACGCCACCGCAGTCAGCGCCATGGCGGCACGCCCGCGCAGCACCATCACCGCGGAAGCGAGCGGGAACCACAGCGCCGAGATCCAGTTCACGCTGAACCACGACGCCGGCGCCAAGGCCAGAACCGTCAAGGCGAGCAGGCTCAGCGTCCAGCCCGTGGGTCTTACCCCACGAGCCGCGGCGAGGCTGTGGCGCAGCTGCAGACCCCAGATGGCGAGCCCTGCCGACACCGCGAGCACAGGGTTCCGGCTGCGTGGAGGCGGCGCCGGGAAGGAGTGGTCGAGATCCCCGATCGCCGCGACCACCGGCAACGCGGCCGACGCGGTGATCAGCACGGCGAGGAACCACGGTCCCCGGCGTACCACCCAGAGCGGGAGCCCCGCGGACGGTGTCGTGCTCAAGGGATGTCTCCGGACCGCGCGGCGGTGAGGGTGAGCCGGCCATCCTGCCGGCTGATCGTGACGACCGCGCCCGGCTGAGGTGGCTGGGCGAGCAGCTCGGCGACCGCCGACCTGAGCGCTGTGCGAGCCCGCTCGTCGTCGGCGTCGACATGTGCGGCGGAGGCCGTGACGGTCGTGCCGATGCCGGCCGCCGCGAGCAGCGACCTCGCCGAGTCGAGCTCCGACCGAACCGAGGCGCGGGACAGCTCGCTGATGATCCGGCGCGCCTCCGACAAGGTGGCACGGGACTCCCGCGCCAAAGACTCGATCGTGCCGGCGACGCTGTCGGGCTCGTCGCGCAGCTGCGCCGCGGCCCAGCCGCCCTGGGTCGCGATCGCATCGAGGGCGCTGCCCAGGGTGCGGCGCAGCTCCCGCTCGGTGCGTGCGCGTTCCCGGGCGACCGCGTTGTCCGCCAGCGTCGCGCGCGCCACCCGCACCCGACGCATCACGCCGACCAACCACACCACCGAGTAGACCGCGGCCACCTCCCAGACCAGCGAAAACCCCCGCCACACCGCGGGTCCCACACCCGCGCCGTACCCGAGCACCCACGTCGTCTGAGCAGCGATCCCCGCAGCGGCGACCAGCAGCGACCACGGCATCCGCAGCGCCAACAGGGCGGCGGCGCCCACCGCCACGACGGCGAACCAGGCTCCGGTCAGCGGCTGGGAGATCACAGCCGCGACCCCGACTACCGCGACCGCCCAGCCGCTGTGCCGCATGGTCGTGCCCTGCGCGGCGTGGTAGACCAACCGCAGGAAACCCGGCAGATAGCACGCGGTGACACCCGCCGCCCAGAGCATCGCCGGATATCCCACCCGGTGCCCGATGAGGATGACCTCCATCACGGGGATCACCGCGCTGAACGCCACCGCGCCAGCTGGAGCGCGGTGTGCCAGGTCGCTCCCACGGGATCGGTCCGCCGTCACCACGGCAGTATCCCAGCCGCACCGGCCTCGGGAGACCGGACGCTCCGGCGGTCTCGGCGGAGCGCCGGTCGAGCGCTCTGCAGGCCGGCCACCGCGGTCAGCTGTAGTCCGGACGAGGTGATGACGAACATCATCGTCGATCGATGACTTTGACACCTGCTGTCCGCATGCCTGCCTTGCCAGGCTCGCAGAGAACCACGATCCAACTCTCCATGCAGGAGGACTCGATATGTTGCTTCAGAACACGCACGGGGACTAGCCGTGGCCGCATCCGACGACATCTTGCGCCAAGGCGACACCGACACACTGGTGTTCCGCCAGACCAGCGCGGACACCAACGGCGCCTACCTCGAGGTCGAGGCGACGTACGCACCCATGATCGATGTGCGTCCGCAGCTGCATTACCACCCGAGACAGGACGAGCTGTTCCGCGTGCTGCACGGCGAGTTGTCCGTGCTCGTCGACGGTGAACCGCGAAGCCTGACAGCTGGCCAGGACTTGGTGGTCACGCGCGGCCAGCGGCATTCGATGTGGAATCCGGGTCCGGCACCGGCTCGTTTCCTGTGGCGAACCACCCCGGCGTTGCGTACCGAAGCGATGTTCGAAACGTTCTGGGGCCTGGTGCAAGCGGGGAAGGCGGGCCGGCACGGCCTACCGCGACCACCACTCTTGCAGTCGATGCTGCTGATGTGGGCCTACCGCAACGAATGGCGACTGGCCACGCCCCCGGCCGCGATCGCGCTGCCGCTGTGCGCGGCGCTGTCAGTTCCGGCGCGCGCACTCGGATACCGCGCCCACTACCACCACGACACATCAGGAGGACCGTCATGACGACCAACCAGCTCGCAGACCCAGCCGCGCCCGCTAGTGCGGTGACCATCGCCACCGGAAGGCTCCTCACGGCCGGCGCCGTGGCCGGGCCACTGTTCATCGCCGTCGCGCTGGCGCAAGCCTTCACACGCGAAGGGTTCGACTGGTCCAGGCATCCGACCAGCATGCTGGCGCTGGGCGACCTGGGCTGGATTCAGATCACCAACTTCGTCGTCGCCGCGGCCCTGTTCTTCGCTTCCGCCGTCGGCATCAAACGGGCTCTGCGTGGAAAGTCGGGAGGAACGTGGGCGCCGATTCTGGTCGGAACATTCGCTGTCGCCCTGTTCACCGCAGGGGTGTTTCCGACCGACGCCGGCCTGGGCTTCCCTCCCGGAGCGCCCGAAGGCTTCCCGGAATTCAGCTGGCACGGCATCGTCCACGCCGTCGGGCCCACCATCGGCATCAACGCACTGTTCGTGTCGTTCTTCGTGTTCGCGCGCTTCTTCACCCGGTCGAAGCAGCCCGGATGGGCATTGGCGTCAGTCGCGGCCGGAGCGGTCTGCATAGCCCTCGGATTCTCGGTCAACCTCACCGGCACCGGCGAAATCGGCAACGAGTTCAACTTCTTGCCGCTGTGGTTCGCCATGATGACCGGCTGGAGCTACATGTCACTACTAGCCTGGAAACTCCACAGCCGGCTCACATCCGGCGGCCAAGGCGGGTGAGTCACCAGCAGACCGCCGAGATCGACCTCGCCGCCCTCGGCCGCCCGGTCCAGGCGGCCCACGCCACGGCTGCGCACCGAGTAGCCGCGACATCGAGTGGATTCCGTACCCACTTAATGGTTGGGGGTCGGGGGTTTCGCGGGTTTGGATCAGCGTGCCCGGGCCGTTCCCCACCGTGACCACAGCAGGTGCGGACGTGTGATTCCCGCGGCGTGCATTGACCAACGCGAACCTGGTCGGGAGTCATGGTGAAAAGCATCAGTTTCAAGTCCGGTGTCCTCAAAGCAGCAATCGCCATATTCCTTGTCGCTGGCCTCGGCCCGACGGCTGTCGCGGCTCACGCCGACATCGGAAAGCCACCGCTACCCCACCCGAAGTACGTCATCACGGAACTGGAAACGGTCGGTGGCTCCAGTGGCGCAGGAAGCAGCATCAACAATCAGGGATGGGTGACCGGCACCTCGAACGTGGCCGGCGACCAGTACTCGCACGCGACCCTGTGGCGGAACGGCGCGGCCACCGATCTGGGGACCCTCGGCGGTCCGAACAGCGCGGTGCTCTGGCCGCAGAAGAATGAGCACGGGCTCGTCGTCGGTATCGCCGAAACTGACCAGAACGACCCACGGGACGAACTGTGGAGTTGTTTCTATTTCTTCCCCAGCGACTCCACGGGGCGCGCCTGCCGAGGCTTTGTATGGGAGCGGAACTCGATGCGCGCGCTGCCGACATTCGGCGGTACGCACGGCTTCGCGGCCGGCCTCAATAATCGTGGACAGGTCGTAGGTTGGGCTGAACTCGCCGCCGAAGACCCCACGTGCAACGCACCTCAGGCACTCGGCTTCCACGCGGCGCTGTGGGACACCCGGCGCGGCGATCTGATCCAGGACCTGGCGCCCCTCCCCGGCGACCGTGCGAGCGCGGCCACCGCTGTCAACGACGACGGACACGTCGTGGGCATCTCCGGCGACTGCGCGGACGCGGTGGGAGGGTTCAGTGCCCGCCACGCCGTGATGTGGCGGGACGGCCACGTACGGGAGATCGGCGACTTCGGCGGCGAGGCCTGGAACACGCCGATGGCCATCAACGGCAGCGGGGTGGTGGTGGGTTTCGCCAACGCCGCGGGGACGCCAGGCGCGACATTCGACGAACGTGCGTTCGTATGGGCCGAGCAGAGCGGGATCCGCGCGCTGCGTAGCCTCCGGGGACACACCAGGGCGCAAGCGCTCGGTGTCAACGACCTGGGGCAGATCGTCGGGATGTCACGGGCCACCGGTCAGCGGGGGCATGCCGTGGTCTGGAGCCACGGCAGAGTGGTCGATCTCAACCAGGTCGCGCCCGGCTATGCCGGGCACATGCTGTCCGCCAACGACGTCAACGACGACGGCATCATCACCGGTCAAGCGGTCACCGCATCCGGAAGGACGGTCGCCTTTGTCGCGACCCCGGTCGAGGACCGGTGATTCGGTGGTAGCGGAATCCTCGTGCCTGTCGGTGGTCGTGGCTAGCATCAGCCCGTGATCGACCTGCGGATGAGCGCCGCCGATCTGGAGCGGTTGCGCTTCGCGTACTCGCCGATGGCCGAGGTCGCGGAGAGCCTCTGGATGCTCTCCGCGGGGCAGATCCGCTCGGTGCACCAGGGCTGGTACGAGCTGACCCGGGAGCGGCTGCGCCGGATCGACACCCGGTTGCTCCGGACGGTGGTGCCGGCGCATTCCCGGTTGGCCGAGTTCCTGTTCTCCGGCGCCGTCGACCCGGGCACGTCGATCAGCGACCAGTTGCAGTTGGTCGCCGACTGCCCGCCAGAGACCCTGCGGGCCGACCTGGAGACGGTGTGGCAGGGGCACGGGCTGCCACCCCGCGCCGAGCGGCTGCTGGCCGAGGGTCCGGCCGGCGCCCGCCGGCTGGCGGACGTGCTCTGGCGCTACTGGGAGGTCGCGATCGAGCCGCACTGGCGGCAGATCCGGGCGGTGCTGGACGACGACCTGGCGTACCGGGCGAGTCGGCTCACCAGTGGTGGGATCGAGGCGCTGCTCGCCGACCTGCATCCGGATCTCAGCATCCAGGGTCCGGGGCTGCGGATCCAACGGCTGCAGACCTCTGCCGCGCACGAACTCACCGGCGCCGGGCTGCTGCTCGTGCCGTCGGTGTTCGCCTGGCCGCACCTCGTCGTGTTCGCCGGCACGGGCATCCAGCCGAGCCTGGTGTACGGGTCCCGCGGCGTCGGCGCCCTATGGGAGTCCGGCGCCGCCGAGAGTACGGACGAGGATGCGCTGGGTGCGCTCCTCGGTCGCAGCCGGGCGGCGATCCTGACCGGCCTCGCGATGCCGCTGTCCACCACCGAGCTGGCCCTGGAGCTGGGACAAAGCCCGCCATCGGTCAGCCAGCACCTGTCGGTGCTCCGGCGCAACGGCCTGGTCACGTCCTGGCGGTCCGGGCGGCGAGTGCTCTACCGGCAGACCCCGCTTGCCAGCAGCATCGTCGCCGCCAGCGGGGGTGGCCCCACCGCCGCCAACCACCCGGCGTAGCAGCGCCGATCGCCGGCACGCAGCATTCGGAGACGGCGTCGAAGTCGACGCTGCGCACGAACACCACCGGTGGGCGGCGTGACCATCGAACTCGGACCGCCGGATTCCGGGTATGTTCCGTGCGATGGAGTGCGGTGAACACCTCGTCGTCCTGGTCCGTGCCGGAGCCCGGTTCGAACGCTGCCACCTCGTCGTGCGCCCTGAGGCGGTCACGGCGTGAGCCGCGTCGCGGCCCAACTCATCAGGACCGTGCGGCTGGACCTGCTGCCGCTGCTCGTTGAGCACGCAGAGGAGATGGCCGCGGTGCTGTCTGACCGGGCTCTGCACACCTTCATCGGCGGCACACCGGACACGGCGCAAGCTCTGCGCTCGCGTTACCAGCGGATGACCGCAGGTGGGTCCGATCCGGCCGTCTCCTGGCTGAACTGGGTGATCCGGCTCCGTGACGAGGCCTGCCTGACAGGCACGGTCCAGGCGACGATCAGCCCCTCCGACCACGGACACTTCGCGGAGGTCGCCTGGGTGGTGGGGACCCCGTGGCAGGGAAGGGGCATCGCCTCCGAAGCAGCCCGAGGACTCGTCGACTGGCTCAGTCAACAGCCCGTGCGGACCGTCATCGCCCATGTCCACCCCGACCATCAGGCATCCGCCGCCGTCGCTGCCGCCGCCGGGCTCACGCCAACTGACGAGTGGCACGAAGGTGAGATCCGATGGCGCCGGAGTGTTGTCGCGGCTCAGGTGCGCAGGACGACCTCATCGCCGACCTGCACGACCTGATACGTCCTGAGGCCGACGCGCTCCGGCTCGAGCAGGGCGCGTCCGGTCCGGAGGTCGAACTCCCAGCCGTGCCATGGGCAGCGGATCACCAGGCCGTCGAGGCCGTAGACCAACTCGGTGGGAGCAGAGGGGAGCAGAGTCCCGCTCACGGAGCCGGCGCACATCGACGCCCCCATGTGAGGACAGCGGTCATGGATGGCGAAGAACTCCTCGCCGACGCTGATCACGCCGACCGACCGGCCGTCGACCGCGACGATCCTGCAACCGTCCCGGCGTAGGTCCTCCGCCGGGCCGAGTGGAATCTCCATGCTGTCCCCTGTCGCGAGGCCAAACGATTTGCTAAACAGGACTATGGCGACTCGGGCCGCCTGTCCGCAAGCGGTTGACCGCCTTTGGAGGCCCATATGACAGATCTGCTTTCCTCCGCCCCGGCCACAGACTCCGTCCCGACCACAGACACGCCGCCGAGCCGCTACGAGCTCGTCGACTGCGACGTGCACCCGATCATGAAGGGAGGGATGGAAGAGCTGCGGCCCTATCTGTCCCGGGCGTCCCAGCACCGGCTCGGCCTGGACGAGCGGCGCGATCTCACGACAACCGGCCACCGGGAAGCGGTGTCGATCCCCCGCAACACCCTGTACGTCAACCAGGCGGGTGTGCTCCGTGGTGACGCCCGGGCGCCAGACGGCTCCGCTCCGGGGGCGGATCCGTCCTTCACCGCGCAGCAACTCTTGGACGCCAACAGCATCTCGCGGGCGGTGCTGATCGGCGGCGAGGTGCTGGGGCTCGGCGCCATGCCGGACCCGGACGCCGCCGCGATGATCGCTTCGGCGTACAACGACTGGCTCGCCGACACCTGGCTGTCGGCCGACGAGCGGTACCGCGGCAACCTGGTCGTGGCTGCGCAGGACCCGCAGCTCGCCGCGGCGGAGGTCCGCCGCGCAGGGCAGGACGAGCGGTTCGTGGCCGTGCTGCTGCCGTTGACCAACATCCTGATGGGGCAGCGCCACTACTACCCGATCTACGAGGCGGCCGCGGAGCTCGCATTGCCGATCACCGTCCATCCGAACTCCGGGGAGGGGATATTCCGGACCTCGCCGACCCTGGCCGGCGGGACGCCGACGTACTACGTGGAGTGGCAAGCCGGGCTGAGCCAGGTCTTCCAGGCCAACGTGATCAGCCTGATCTGCCAGGGGGTCTTCGAGCGGTTCCCGACCCTCAAGGTGATCTTGACCGAGGGCGGGCTCGGGTGGATCCCAGACGTGATCTGGCGCCTTGACAAGAACGTGAGAGGGCTCCGCGACGAGGTGCCGTGGATCCGGAGGTTGCCGAGTGAGTATGTCTTCGACCACGTCAGGTTCACCACGCAGCCGCTGCCGGAACCGAAGCGGCGCCTGCACCTTCAGGTGCTGTGCGAGATCGCCCAGGCGGAGCGCACGCTGATGTTCAGCTCCGACTACCCCCACTGGGACTTCGATGACCCGCGACACGTGCTGACAGCGCTGCCGGCTGAGATCCGGCGGCAGGTCAAGGCGGACAACGCGATCGCGACCTATGGGGGGCGCCTCTGAGGAAGCCGTGACCAGCTTCAGAGGGCATCGCGCATCAGATCGCGCACCTGGCATGGACGGACGACCGTGCCCTGCTCGCGATCACCGACCCGGACGGCTTTCGCGGCCAACCTGGGCGCAGCGCTCCCGGCATGCGTCGGCGTCGCCGAATCCGGCGACACCCGGCCCTCGCAGTAGCTCACCGTCGTGGTCAGCAGATCCGCCTGCCTCGGCGCCCGTCCCAACGTCACATGATCATTCTCGCCGAGCCCACGCCATCATCGGGTCACCGCCACGCGAAAAACACCAGCGAACGCTAGGTCGAACATGTACCGGGTCGCGGAGGGCCGCGCTGCCGGCAAGGTGGCGATCCTGCTCTAGGCACGCGCGCGGCAGGTGTCCCGGATCTTGTAGAAGTTGCTCAGGAAACTCGCGTGGTATGCCGCACTGGTGATCCGCAGCAACGTCTCGTCCGCCTGCCGCAGCGCGCTGATCGCGTAGTTGTGGCTGCCTGTGTAGACCCGGGGCGTGATGCTGCCGTTGTAGTCGCCGTCGATCAGCATCGTCTTGTTGTGTGGTCGGATGTCCCGTCCCGGGCCGGCGTTGAACTTGCACGGCGTCAGCTGCGGTCCGCCGGAGAAGGCCAGCGCCGACTTCACCGCCGCTGACATGGTGTCCGGGTTGTAGACGATGTCCACCCAGCACCCGGCCCGGCGCTTCGCGGCCAGCTTGTTCGCAGCCCGGTCTGGTGCCGGCTGCCGTCCGGTTCGGCGTACGAGCAGCTCACCTCGTCCAGCACGTTGTCGACGGTGTCGGTGGCGGTGCCGGTGACCGGATCCTCCCCGGCGGTCTCGTGGCGCGGGAAGAAGAACGCCCGGTACGTGCTGCCGGTCGGCGTACTCCAGTAGTAGTTGGTGTTGCCCGCACTGCTGTACCGGTATGACCGCAGGTCGGCGAAGTAGCGCCGGTAGCCGTCGTAAACCGTTCGGTCGGAGAAGGTCACTGAGTCGTTGTACGTCTCGATCTCGTACCACTGGCTGAGGTTGGACGAAGACTGCCAGACCACATTCGACGCCGCGGCGCCGGCGCGGACGGACCGAGCCGCCCCGCCGTCCGCGGATACCGCTACCTGTTCTGGCGCCTCCAGGGTCCGGTGATCGCGAACGTGGTGCCGGGGGCGTAGCAGTTGAAGTACAGGGTCT
>WHSM01000152.1 GCA_009380105.1 Micromonosporaceae bacterium | reverse complement strand
CGTCACGGCGCCCCCAGCCGCGCTCGGGATCGGCCCCGCCGCCGAGCGTGTACATGACGCTGTCCAGGTCGGGGCAGATCCGCAGCCCGTGCAGGGTGACGTCGTCGCCGGTGTTGACCACGGCCGTCACCTCGACGGCGCCGGCGTCGGTGGCGACAAGCGCGCCGGACCGGGCCGCGCCGCCGTCGGCCGCGCCGCCCTCGGCCGCCCAGACACGCACTCCGAGCAGGAACCGCGCCCCGCCGATGCCCCCGGCGAGCACTACAACTCTCATGCCTCGCCCCGCTTGCGATCGCTCATCGACCTATCCTCGCGCACTGTTCGCGCGCGCCGTGCGCGGGCCCGAACACCGCGCCGCGTCGGCGCGTGGACGTCGCGCACCGCCCAGGCGTCGGCATCGTGATGTCTCCACGACCGCCTGGCGCCACGTCACGAGCCGGCGACCGCTACGCTCGGGGCGGACCGATCCACAGCCGGAACGCTCCGCGAGGGGGAGTTGTGACCACCGAGACCGCGGCGGAGACCACCGCCAGCCAGCACACCAAGCCGTACCGGCACATCGCCGCGTTCATGTTGCTCGGCGTCGTCGGCGTGCAACTCCTGAGCAGTGTTCTGGGCGCGCTCCTGGGAGAAGGAGATTTCACCAGCCGCGCGATCGCGCTCAACATGGCCGGCCTGGTCGTGCTCGGCCTGCCGCTGATCGCGGTGCTGATCGCCACGCATGTGTCGCCGATGCTCCCGCAGGGCAAGGTGATCACGCTGATCGCGCTCGTAGAACTCGGCGTCGCCGCCCTCTTCACGCTCGTGGCGAAGGGCGCACAAGTGGTTGTGCTGCTGGAGCACCCCACCGCCAGGTCGCTCATCGACTTCCTGCTCGGCGTGCTGGTGGACTTCAGCCTGATCGGAATCGCGATCTTCCTGGTGCTGCGGGTCTTCACGGGCGAGTACCTCAAGCCCGCCCAGCCTGCCTACGCCGGCTATCCCCAGCAGCAGTACGGCGGTCAGCCGTACCCGCAGCAGCAGGCGTACGGCCACCAGGGAGCAACCGCGCAGCAGGCCGCCGGGGCCGCGGCGGCAGCGACCGCGGCTCAGGCCGGGTACGCCCAGCAGGCCGCGTACCAGCAGCAGGCCCAGCAGGCCGGCTACGGACAGCAGGCCGGATACGCCCAACAGGCGCAGTACGGCTACCCACAGCAGGCCCAGCAGCCTCAGCAGTCGGCCGCCGGGTACCAGACGTCGGCGACGTACGGCCAGACCGCCGCGCCGACCTCGGCCGCCCCCACGTCTTCGCCGCCCACCTCGGGCGCGCCAGCGTCCTCACCGCCCACCTCCGGGGCTCCGGCCGCCGGCGGGCAGGTGTACGGCGGCCAGCAGCAGGCCGGCCAGGAGCAGCCTTACCAGCAGGCCGGTCAGGAGCAGGGTTACCAGCAGGCCGGCCAAGAGCAGGCGCAGCAGCAGGCCGCGTCGCAGCAGGAGGCGCAGCAGGCCGGCGGCTGGCCTCCGGCTCCGAGCACAGCCCAGTGGCCGCCGACCCCGGCCCCCAAGCCGCAGCAGCAGGCCGAGGCCGGCGGCGAGGACGTGCAGCACACGCAGATGCTCCGCCCGGACACGTTCCGCGGCAACGCGTCGAGCTGACGCCGCATCCGACGTCCCGGCGGGCGGCGCCGCGCCGGCCAGCGCGCGCCCGAGATCACAGCGCCGCGGCCGGGGAATCGTCGGCCTGGTTCCGTAGGCTGCCAGGCATGCCCAAGCTTCCTGCTGACCCGGCCGAGCCGGCCGGTCTGAGGCGTGCGCTCCGGCGGGCCGCCGACGGCCGCTCGTTGGACGTCGCCGAGGCCGCCGTGCTGCTCGCCGCGCGTGGCGCCGCATTGGACGAGCTGCTCGCCGCCGCGTCCCGGGTACGCGACGCCGGTCTGGCCGCCGCGGGCAGGCCGGGCCTCATCACGTACTCCCGCAATGTCTTCATCCCGCTGACCCGACTGTGCCGGGACCGGTGCCACTACTGCACGTTCGCCACCGTGCCGGGCCGGCTGCCGGCCGCGTTCCTGGAGCGGGACGAGGTCGTCGCCATCGCGCGGGCCGGCGCGGAGCAGGGCTGCAAGGAGGCGCTGTTCACGCTCGGCGACCGGCCCGAGGAGCGGTGGCAGGTCGCCCGCGAGTGGCTGGACGAACGGGGGTACGACTCCACGCTGGACTACGTCCGCGCCTGCGCGATCGCGGTGCTGGAGGAGACCGGGCTGCTGCCGCACCTCAATCCCGGGGTGCTGAGCTGGCAGGAGTTGCAGCGCCTCAAGCCGGTCGCGGCGAGCATGGGCATGATGCTGGAGACGACCGCCGAGCGGCTCTGGTCCGAGCCCGGCGGCCCGCACTACGGCTCGCCGGATAAGGAGCCGGCGGTGCGGCTGCGGGTGCTCTCCGACGCCGGCCGGGTCGGGACGCCGTTCACCACGGGCATCCTGATCGGGATCGGCGAGACGCTGACCGAGCGGGCGGAGTCGCTGTTCGCCATCCGCAAGCTGGCGCGCGACTACGGTCATATCCAGGAAGTCATCGTGCAGAACTTCCGCGCCAAGCCGGACACCGCCATGCGTGACGTCCCGGACGCGGAGTTGGACGACCTCGCCGCGACGATCGCCGTCGCGCGGCTGGTGCTGGGCCCGAAGGTCCCGATCCAGGCGCCCCCGAACCTGGTCGGGCGGGGGGAGGGGTCCGGCACAGCCGAGCAGTTCGAGCTCATGCTGCGCGCCGGCATCGACGACTGGGGCGGGGTGTCGCCGGTCTCCGTGGACCACGTGAACCCGGAGCGGCCGTGGCCTGCGGTCGAGGAGCTCGAAGCGCGCACCGCCGCTGGCGGGTTCCGGCTGGCGGAGCGCCTGGCGGTCTATCCGGAGTATGTGACGGGCGACGGTCCCTGGATCGACTCGCGCGTGGCGGCGCACGTGGCGGCGTTGGCCGACCCGGCGACGGGTCTGGCGCGCGAGGGAGTGACGCCGGCGGGGCTGCCGTGGCAGGAGCCGGACGGCGGCTTCGCCTCGACCGGCCGGGTCGATCTGCACGCGGAGATCGACGACACGGGTCGCAGCGCCGACCGGCGTGGCGACTTCGACACCGTGTACGGCGACTGGGAGCAGGTGCGCGCCGCGGCCCTCGACGCCGGCCCAGCGCCGGGCCGAGCGGGTGCCTCAGCGCCGGGCCGAGCGGGCGCCTCAGCGCCGGAGCGGATGGACGCCGACGTCGCGGAGGCGCTCGCGCTCGCCGCCGACGATCCCGCGGCGCTGCTGGCTCCCGAGCAGGAGCGCTTGGCGCTCACGCTGTTCCACGCGGACGGCGAGGCTCTGGACGCGCTCACCCGGCTTGCCGACGACGTCCGCCGCGACACCGTGGGCGACGACGTGACGTACGTGGTGAACCGCAACATCAACTTCACCAACGTCTGCTACGTGGGTTGCCGGTTCTGCGCGTTCGCGCAGCGGGAGCGCGATCCCGACGCGTACCGGCTCTCGGTGGACGAGGTGGCCGACCGCGCCGAGGAGGCGTGGCGGGCCGGGGCCACCGAGGTGTGCATGCAGGGCGGGATCGACCCGAAGCTGCCGGTCACCGGGTACGCCGACATCGTCCGCGCGGTGAAGCGGCGGGTCCCGGAGATCCACGTGCACGCGTACAGCCCAATGGAGGTGGCGACGGCATCGGCGAAGGCGGGCGTCTCCATCCGGGACTGGCTGGCCGGTGTCAAGGAAGCGGGCCTGGACAGCATCCCCGGCACGGCCGCCGAGATCCTCGACGACGACGTGCGGTGGGTGTTGACCAAGGGCAAGCTTCCGACCGCGACCTGGGTCGAGGTGGTGGAGACGGCGCACCGGCTCGGCATCCGCAGCTCCTCGACGATGATGTACGGCCACGTCGACCACCCCGGCCACTGGCTGGGTCATCTGCGGGTCCTGGCGGCGATCCAGGACCGCACCGGAGGGTTCACGGAGTTCGTGCCGCTGCCGTTCGTGCACGCCAACGCCCCGATCTACCTGGCGGGCATCGCGCGTCCGGGGCCGACGATGCGGGACAACCGGGCGGTGCACGCGATGGCCCGGCTGTTGCTGCACGGCCGGATCGACAACATCCAGTGCTCCTGGGTGAAGCTGGGCGACGAGGGCACCGCGGCGATGCTGCGTGGCGGCGCCAACGACCTGGGCGGCACGTTGATGGAGGAGACGATCAGCCGGATGGCCGGCTCCGGCCACGGCTCCGCCCGTAGCGCCGACCAGTTGATCGCGATCGCGGAGGCGGCTGGTCGCCCGGCGCGACAGCGGACGACCACGTACGCCGTGGCGGTGTGAGGACGGCCCGCGGGGTCGGCGCCGTCCCTCGCTGATGTCGTGATCACGACAACGGCGACGCTTCAAGTATGACGAAGCCCTCCTCATCCGGGCTATTTATCAGGTTCAGCTTGACGGCGCACGCATTACACGCGTGTAATTTCAACGAGGTCACTAATCTGAGCCAGTATGAACGTTGCTAAATCGTACGAAGCGGACATGGGGCCCGAGGCGTGCGAAGTGTTAGAGGGGGTGCACCGGCGGCGGCCGGTGACATCGAAGGGGGCGGCACGATGGACGAAGAACTGATGACGACAGACCTGTTGGGGGGCGCTCCCGAGTGGCAGGAGCGGGCGCTCTGCGCGCAGACCGACCCGGAGGCGTTCTTCCCGGAGAAGGGCGGCTCCACCCGCGAGGCGAAGCGGATCTGCTCGCGCTGTGAGGTCAAGGCCGAGTGCCTGGAGTACTCGCTGGGGCACGACGAGCGCTTCGGCATCTGGGGCGGCCTGTCCGAGCGCGAGCGGCGCAAGCTCAAGAAGGCGGCGTCGGCCTGAGCCGCCGAGACTCAGCTTCCCGCTGCCGGCGTTCTCCGCGCCTTGCGTGCAAGATCGGCACGCGGCGGCTTGTGCGGCCTTGGCAGCGGAAAGCTGAGTCTCGGCGGGGCTCAGTCGATGTCTTCGGGGCTGACGCCGAGCAGGTTGGCGAACTGCTCTACCACCACGTCGTGCACCAGGTCGGCGAGGTCGTCGCGGTTGGCGGCGCGGAACTCCAGCGGCCGCCGGTAGACCACGATCCGCGGCGCCGGGCCGCCCTGGTCCTTGGGCCGTCCCGGCAGCAGCCGCGCCAACGGCACCTCGCCGTCTTCGAGCACGTCTGAGTCGTACACGTTCAGGTCGGGCGGCACGTCCTCGACGGCGAACTCGATGTTCGCCAGTTGCTTCGCCCAGCGCCGTTCCAGTCCTTCCACCGCGTCGAGCACCAGGTCGTCGAAGATCTCGGAGCGGGTACGCGACAACGGCACCGCCGCCGGCGCCAGCCGGCCTCGCAGACCACGGCCCCGCCGGTCCCGTCGGGCGCCGCCCGGACGTCGTGATGAGCGTCGTTCCTCCACACCGGAAGCGTAGCCCTGACGACGGCCGGCGACCGCTGGGTTCGGGCGGCGCGTCGGCCGGCTCCCGCGGCTCGGCATGTCGCTTCGGCAACGGCCTCCCGCGGCTCGGCGTGTCGCTTCGGCAACCGGCCCGCCGGACGCCCGGGGGCGCTACCGTGTTGCCCCGTGAGGCCCCAACGGCGTTGCTCCCGCAACGGCTGCGCGAATCCGGCTGTCGCGACGCTTACCTATGTGTACGCGGATTCCACAGCCGTCGTCGGCCCGTTGGCCGCGTTCGACGAGCCGCACTCGTACGACCTCTGTGAGGAGCACGCGTTGCGGCTGACCGCGCCGCTCGGGTGGGACCTGGTGCGCGCCGAAGGCGACCTTGCCGCCCCGGGGCCGAGCAGTGACGACATCCTCGCGCTGGCCGACGCGGTGCGCGAGGCGGCGCGACCGGCGCAGCACGAGGAGCGTCCCGCGGACCAGCCGACCGGCCGTCGCGGCCATCTGCGCGTCCTGCCGCCGTCTACGCCCTGACGCCCGCCGCCTTGACGCGGCCGGCATCGCCTTCAGCCGCCGGCATCCCTGACGCCGGGACCACGTCCGGGCACTCGTCCCGGCGACATCTCCGCCGGGTAGGCTCCGCGCGAGGGCAGCGAGGCAGTCAGCAGGCAGAGGCCGAGGGGTGGCAGCGCCGTGGTGGACCTGGACAGCATCGTCAAGGCGTACGACATCCGGGGAACGGTCCCGGACCAGCTCGACGAGTC
Source organism: Micromonosporaceae bacterium (assembly GCA_009380105.1). Lineage (GTDB taxonomy): Bacteria > Actinomycetota > Actinomycetes > Mycobacteriales > Micromonosporaceae > WHSM01. Next base: position 3,555 of record WHSM01000152.1, on the reverse strand, counting down.
GACGGCCCGGGCGCTGGGTGTCGGCTTCGCGCGACTGCTGAAGTCCGAGGGCCCCGTCGAGCGGGCTGTGATCGCGCACGACATGCGCGAGTCCGGCACGCCGCTCGTCGCGGCGTTCGCGGCCGGGGTCAACACCGAAGGCGTTGACGTCGTCAACGCGGGCCTCTGCTCCACGGACCTGCTCTACTTCGCCTCCGGGATCGAGGACATCCCCGGCGCGATGCTCACGGCGAGCCACAACCCGGCCCAGTACAACGGCATCAAGTTGTGCCGCTCCGGCGCGCGGCCGATCGGCCAGGAGAGCGGGCTCGCCGACATCAAGGAGGTGGCGCAGCGGATCCTGGACGGCGCCGCGCAGGAGGGCGACCAGACCGGCGCCGTGGAGCGGCGGGACTTCCTCGCCGACTACGCCGCGCATCTGCGCACGCTCGTGGATCTGTCCGGCATCCGGCCCCTCAAGGTCGTGGTGGACGCCGGCAACGGGATGGGCGGCCACACCGTGCCCGCGGTGTTGGGAGACGCGGCGCTGCCGGCGCTGCCGTTGGAGATCGTCCCGCTGTACTTCGAGCTGGACGGCACGTTCCCCAACCACGAGGCCAATCCGATCGACCCGAAGAACCTCGTCGACCTGCAGGCGGCGGTGCGCGAGCACGGCGCCGACCTGGGCGTCGCCTTCGACGGCGACGCCGACCGCTGCTTCGTGGTGGACGAGAACGGCGACCCGATCTCGCCGAGCGCGATCACCGCGCTGGTCGCGGCCCGGGAGTTGGCCAAGCACCCCGGCTCGACCGTGATCCACAACATCATCACGTCCCGCGCCGTGTCGGAGATCGTGGCAGAGCGGGGCGGCACTCCGGTGCGCACCCGGGTCGGTCACTCGTTCATCAAGGCGGAGATGGCGCGCACCGGCGCGGTGTTCGGCGGCGAGCACTCTGCCCACTACTACTTTCGGGATTTCTGGTACGCCGACACCGGCATGCTCGCCGCGATGCACCTGCTCGCGGCGCTCGGCGAGCAGGACCGGCAGCTGTCGGAGTTGGCGGCCGAGTACCACCGCTATCCCGGGTCCGGAGAGATCAACTCGAAGGTCGCCGACCAGGGGGCCAAACTGGCTGAGGTGGAGCGCGAGTACGGCGACCGCGACGGCGTGATCCTGGACCGGCTCGACGGCCTGACCGTGGACTTCCCCGACGGGAGCTGGTTCAACATCCGGGCGTCCAACACCGAGCCGTTGCTACGGCTTAATGTGGAAGCGCGTGATCCGGATCGTATGGCGGCGCTGCGGGACGAGGTGCTCGCCGTGATCCACCGCTGAATCTGTGCCCAGCCACCTGGCTCACGAGGAGAATGACTGACATGGCGTTGGACTCTGCCCTGCTCGACATCCTGGCCTGCCCGGACACCCACCACGCGCCGCTGCGGCACGACGAGGCCGCCGGAACGCTGACGTGCACCGAGTGCGGCCGCATCTTCGAGATCCGCGACGGCGTGCCGGTGCTGCTGCTGGAGGAGGCGCGCCAGCCTGAGGCCGGCGCCGCGGCGGAGTGACGACGCACGGGCCCCTCGACCGGCCCCCGGAGGGCGCCGCCGGCCTGACCGGCCGCCGGGACGCCGACGAGGAGCTGCTCAACGACACCGAGGCGCTGGAGGCCGGCGACCCGGGGCTGATGCTGCGCGCGATCGCTTCGGCCGGGCCGCAGGTGCGCGAGTCGGCCAGCGTGGCCGCCGACGCGAATCTCGCGGCGCTGGCCGACGAGGGACGGCCGCGATCGGTGGTGGTGGCGGGCGTCGGCACGGCCGCCCGCACCGGCGACATCCTCGCCACGATCGCCGGCGCCCGCAGCCTGGTGCCGGTGATCTCGCACCGCAGCCCCGGCGTGCCGGGCTGGGTGGGCGCGGCCGACGTGGTGCTGGCGGTGTCGGCCTCGGGGCGCAGCCCGGAGGCGATCGCGGCGGCGGACGCCGCGGCCCGGCGCGGCGCCAGGTTGGTCGCGATCGGCGCTCCCGACTCGGAGCTTGCGGCGCTCGCGGAACGGGCGCGTGCCCCGTTCGTGCCGGTCCCGCGCCGCGCCCCGGCCCGCGCGAGCCTCTGGGCGTTGACAGTGCCGGTCCTGCTCGCCGCGCGGGCGTTCGGCCTGATCCGGCTGCCCGAGGCGGATCTGGCCGAGACCGCCACCCGGTTGGACGAGGACGCCGAGCGCTGCCGGGTGGCCGCCGACGCGTTCGTGAACCCCGCGAAGGCGCTGGCCCTGGACCTGGCCGGCTCGATCCCGGTGGTCTGGGGCAGTTCGCCGCTGGCCGCGGTCGCGGCCCGGCGCTTCGCGGACACGCTCTCCTCGAACGCCCGCTACCCGGCCGTGGCCGGCGATCTGGGCGAGGCCGGACGGGGCCGGGTCGGCCTGCTCGACGGCGTGTACGGCGGACTGGCCGAGTCCGCCAGGGACATCTTCGCCGACCCGCACGCGGACGCGGACGCCAGCGACTCCGGCGACCGCGGGACGCGGCTGCATCTGGTGCTGCTACGGGATCGCGGGCTGGTCAGTGACGAGGAAGAGGTCGAAGGCGAGCCGGCAGCGGTCGAGTTGCGGCGGGCGGACGCGGTCGCCGAGCTGGCCTCCCGCCGTGGCGTGCGCTGTACGGTGATCGAGGCCGAAGGGGCCTCGGCGGCGGAGCGGTTCGCCTCGCTGACGCTGGTGCCGGACTTCGCCTCTGTCTACCTGGCTCTGGCCCACGGGTTCGACCCGATGGCCGTGCCCGCGGTCAGCGAGATGAAGGAGCTGTCCACCCCATGAGCGAGCGAAGCGAGGCCCGCGCATGAGCGCCTCCGGTGGGACGAAGGCGATCGTCGCCGCGCTGGTGGCGAACCTCGGCATCGCCGTGACGAAGTTCATCGCGTGGGCGTTGACGCTCTCGTCGTCGATGCTCGCCGAGTCGATCCACTCGGTGGCCGACTCCGGCAACCAGCTCCTGCTGCTCGTGGGCGGCAAGCGCGCCCAGCGCGGCGCCACCCCGGAGCACCCCTTCGGCTACGGCCGGGAACGCTACATCTACGCGTTCATCGTCTCGATCGTGCTGTTCAGCGTGGGCGGGCTGTTCGCGTTGTACGAGGCGTACGAGAAGCTGATGCACCCGGGCGGCATCAGCTCATGGCAGTGGGTGCCGGTGACGGTGCTGGTGGTCGCGATCATCCTGGAGACGTTCTCGTTCCGCACGGCGATCGTCGAGTCGAACGCGATCCGCGGCAAGGCGTCCTGGACCGAGTTCGTGCGCCACGCCAAAGCGCCCGAGCTGCCAGTCGTGCTGCTGGAGGACCTGGGCGCGCTGGTCGGCCTGATCCTGGCGCTGGGTGGCGTGAGCATGACGCTGATCACCGGCAACGGGCTCTGGGACGCGGCCGGCACGGCGGCGATCGGTGTGCTGCTGGTGGTGATCGCGGTGATCCTCGCGATCGAGATGAAGAGCCTGCTGATCGGCGAGGCGGCCAGCCCTCAGCACGTGGCCGCGATCGAGGACGCGATCACCTCGGGCGGCGAGGTGGACCGGATCATCCACATG
>WHSM01000280.1 GCA_009380105.1 Micromonosporaceae bacterium | reverse complement strand
TTCGCGGTGCCGGACGCGATCCCGGCCAACCTGGCGGGGACCGACAGTGGCAGCGCGGCCGCTGAGGAAGCCGCGCCGCCGCCGGCCGAGTAGGGCGACACGTCAACGAAGCAGCCGCCGTGATCCTGATCGCGGCGGCTGCTTCGTGCCTGGGGCTTACACGATTGCCCGCTCCCGCTACCGTGAACCGCGCCCCGATCCACGTCGACACATCGAGGTGACATGACTGGACCGTCATACGGCTCGGAGTTCGGGGTAAATCCGGTTCCCGGCTCCGCTCCGCAGTCGCCGCTGCCAGATCCGGCGTCGGCCTACGGGTCGTCCTTCGCGATGGCGTCGCCGCCGATCCGCCGACCCGGCGTGGTGACCCTCGCCGCGGTGGCAGTGGGATTCGTGGCCGGGCTCGAGTTCACGCAGGTCGCGCTGTCGCTGTCCATGGCATTCATGAACAACGTCGGTTTCCTGTGGTACGGAATCGGCGCCGTCGTCGTGAAAGGCCTGCTCGCCCTGAGTCTGTTGGTGGTGATGTTCCTGCTGCTGCGAGGGCTCGACAGCGGGCGGATCATGGCCGTGGCCCTCTCTGGAGCCGCGTGCTGGCAGGCGATCGGCTGGCTGTCGTCGGCCGGGACCTGGATCGCCCGGGGCGACTTCCCAGACTCGTGGGGCTACCTCCTGTCGCTGCTGCTCGTGCTCCCCGGCGGATTGGCGGGGGCGGCCGCGATCGTGATGCTCGCCAGCAGTGCAGCGTCGGAGTGGTTCCACCGCAAGCGCGCCTGTCAGTGGTAGGCGCCTGAGTTGTTCGCGCCCGGCAGGGCGTAGCGGTCCCCGTGCAGGCGCACGGCCAGCCCGTCGGCCACCAGGCAGGCGAGCGCCCGGGAGCGTTGCGCGTCGTCGTACCAGACCACGTCGATCCGGTCCTGGTCGACCGGGCCGGCGCCGTCCCGCAGCACTGCCATGATCAGGCCCCGGACCTGCCGGTCGGTGCCGGCGTACCGCTGGGGTCGCCGGGTCGGGCCCTCAGGCAGATCCCGCCCCGACGCTCGCCACGCGCACAGCGCCGATAGCGGGCACGCGCCGCAGTCCGGGTTGCGGGCCGTGCACACCAGAGCGCCGAGTTCCATGATCGCGACCGAGAGCCGTGCCGCCTGCTCGGGCTCGTCGGGCAGCAGCCGCTCCGCGGCTGCGAGATCGCCGGGCGCGGTCGTGGCGCCGCCGTCCGGCCGCCCGTCGACGACCCGTGCGACCACCCGGCGCACGTTGGTGTCCACCACGGGCTGGCGTTGCCGGTACGCGAACGCCGCGACCGCCCGGGCGGTGTACGCGCCGATCCCCGGCAGCGCCAGCAGCGCCCCCACGTCGCGGGGGATTGCGCCATCATGCCGCTCCGTCAATGCCCTGGCGCACTGGTGCAGCCGCAACGCCCGCCGTGGGTAGCCGAGCCGATGCCACATCCGGATCGCCTCGGCCTCCGTGTCGCCGGCGAGGTCGGCCGGCGTCGGCCAGCGCTCCATCCAGGCGTGCCAGGCGGGCAGCACCCGGTTGACCGGCGTCTGCTGCAGCATCACCTCGCTGACCAGCACACCCCAGGGCGTGGTCTCCGGCCGTCGCCACGGCAGATCGCGGGCGTGGTCGGCGTACCACTGAAACAGAGGCGTGAGGTCAGGCGGCGCGGGCATCGGTTTGATCCTGCCACGGCCTCGGACGGCATCGCACATGATCGACGAGCGCCGATCCCGGGTCGGCTCGGCGCGTCGCTCGAAATCGCCCGACGCGCGCCGCTAACGTGACGGTCACTATGAAGCTGACGGTCGGACCGTTGCCGGCCGCCGTCTACTGGCGGCGTCGCGCTGCGGTGGCAGGTGCGCTGTTGGCCCTGATTCTGCTGTTGGTGTACGCCTGCGGCGGCTCCGGCTCCGACGCGAACCCCGCCGGCGGCGGGAAGCCGAAGCCAAGCCCGGACGTCACGTACCCCGACGAAGAGCCGGACCGTTCGGCGGACGGCACGTCTCCGTCAGACTCCACATCGGACGGCGGCGGCTCGACCGGCGGCGAGCAGGGCGGCTCGACCAGCGGCGGCTCGGCGTCGGACGAACGGGCGCCGCAGTGTGAGGACAGCGCCCTGTCGGTGGCTGCGAAGCCGGAGCGCCGGGAGACACGGGTCGGCGACCGTCTGAAGATCACGCTCGTTTTCACCAACATCTCCGACGCGCCGTGCAAGCGGGACATCGGCGCCGATGAGCAGGAGGTGCGGCTGGAGCAGGACGACAAGCGGCTCTGGTCGTCCGACGACTGCCGGCCTCAGCGCGGCTCCCAGGTGGAGGTGCTCCATCCGAACCAGCCGGTCGAGCGCTTCTGGGTCGCCTGGGACGGCAAGACCTCCGCGCCCAAGTGCGAGGGCGACCGCAAGGTGGTCGGCAAAGGGACATACCAGATCGTGGCCCGACTCGGCGGTGTCAAGAGCACACCGGTGACCCTGAAGGTGGTCGCGACGTCCTGAGGCCGGCGCCTACTGCCGCACCGCCTCGATCATGAAACGGACCGCGCGGTCGCGGAACGGCTCGCCGGCGGACATCTGGTCGTGGAGCAGGCGCAGCTCCTTGTCGTACTTCTCGGCGGAGAAGTCAGGCACCTGACGAGGCACCGCCCGCAGGTAGTAGACGAGGGCTCCGATGTCGTGGAACAGCCGTTCCGGGAAGGCGGTGCGGGCCGTGGTGATCTTCAAGCCGGCCTGCTCCAGCTCCGCCCGGGCGGTGTTGAGCGCCCGCTCCGACGCCCCGCTGGGCAGCGGCGCCTCCAGCGCTTCGTTGATCGCCAGGCCGTCGAGGCCGCCGATCTGCTCGGTGAGGAACACGCCGTCGGCGCGGAGCACCCGCCGCACTTCCTCCACCTGGTACGGGTCGTGCTGACTCAACAGCACCGCGAACCGGTCGTCGGGGAACGGGAGGGTCGCGTCGGCCGTGGCAGGGTCGTCGCCGCCCGCGCTCATGTCGAGCACCGGTCCGTCCGCGCCCGTGACCAGCTCGTCGGCGCGGTCTGGGTACGACCATGGGGTCTCGGACTCGATCAGCCGCCGCCCGAGCCACGAGAAGTCCCACTTCGCGAGCGGCGCGGCCTCCGCCTCGGCGACCAGTTCCTCGTACGACTTCACGAAAACTCCTTGGGCTCCGCACCACGTGCCCAGCGCGTCGACGCCTGCCGAGCAGGCGCCCGCGCTGGTAGCAGGATGTGAACGGGCAGCCTAGCGATCGGGTCACTCGCGACGCGAGCTAGGGGGAGGACAGATACGGATACGTGTCCTGTCAGTGACCCGTATAGCGGGAGGAAAGGCACTAAATCAGACGTATCGTTCCAGGATCGACGCCTCGGCGAGTCGTGACAGCCCTTCACGCACCGTACGCGCGCGGGAGTCTCCGACCCCTTCCACGGTTCGCAGATCCTCCACGGTCGCGCCGAGCAGCCGTTGCAGACTGCCGAAGTGATCGACCAGGCCGTCCACCACCGGGCCGGGCAGCCTCGGCACCTTCGCCAACAGCCGGTACCCACGCGGGCTGACGGCCGCCTCCAAGGCGTCCGCCGTCGACGGATAGCTCAACGCCATCGCCACCGCGGTCAGGTCGAGCAACTCGGTCGACGACAGCCGGTCAAGCTCGTCGAGGACCTTGTGCACCGTGCGCGAGCGCTCCTCCTCCGGCAGGTAGTCGCGGATCACCAGGGTGCGGTCCTCCTCCACGCCCGCCATCAGCTCGTCGAGCTGTAGCGCCAGCAGCCGCCCGTCGGTGCCCAGCTCGATGACGTACCCCTCGATCTCGTTGGCGATCCGGCGCACCATCTCCAGCCGCTGCACCACGGCCATGGCGTCACGCACCGTGACGAGATCCTCGATCTCCAACGCCGACAAGGTGCCGGACACCTCGTCCAGGCGGAGCTTGTACCGCTCCAGCGTGGCGAGGGCCTGGTTGGCCCGGGAGAGGATCGCCGCCGACTCGTCGAGCACGTGGCGCTGGCCGGCCACGTACAGGCCGATGATCCGCATCGACTGGCTCACCGAGATCACCGGATAGCCGGCCTGCAGCGCCACCCGCTGCGCGGTGCGGTGCCGGGTGCCCGACTCCTCGCTCGGGATCGTGGGGTCGGGCATCAGGTGCACGGCCGCCCGCACGATCCGGGAGCAGTCGTTGGTGAGGATCACCGCGCCGTCCATCTTGCACAGCTCACGCAGCCGGGTGGCGGAGAACTCCACGTCGAGCGGGAACCCGCCGGTGCAGATCGCCTCCACGGTGCGATCGTGGCCGAGCACGATCAGGCCGCCGGTGTTGCCGCGCAGGATCCGCTCCAGACCGTCGCGCAGCGCGGTGCCGGGCGCCATCAACGCCAGCGTCGCGCGCAGCGGGTCATCGCGGTCCATCGACACGGCGTGGCTCCTCGCTGGCACGGCTCTTGTCTACTGGCTGGGCTCTGTCTCCTGGCGCGGCCCAAGTAGGCGCACGCCACAGTCTACGGATTGCTGGGCGTGTGGCGGTCGAGTGCACGGTTCCTGCGACGGTTCTGCACACTTCCACTGGCGTGGACCTACTCTCCGGAGAGCGCGATCACCTCGTACAGTGAGCTTCTCAACCCTTGGCTGAAGAGGTCGCCGGATGGCTCCTGACCGCCGTCGCGCTGAGCGGATCGTGCTCCGGCGTCGGTTTCCGTCGCACGTAATCGGGCGAATTGTCGGCTATCTAGTAGTCTCTGGGATCTCGGCCGGCGGCGTGACGCTGCTCTTCGGCGAAGAGCCGCGCCGGCTCGCGAACGGCCAGGTCAACTTACTGGCTTTTCTTCCGTACGCGCTGATCGTCATCCTCGCGCTCGGCCTGGTTCCCATGGTGATCTCGCTGTTCCGCAGGCCGCTGATCTCCGCCGACCACTACTCCCTGACCGTGCGGCCGGGCATCCTGCGGACGCTCGTGCTGCCGTGGGCGCGCATCAGCCAGTTGGCGATCTACTCGGTGACGCTCCGCGACGATGCTGAGCCGCTGCTGCTGATCCGCTGCGTGGAGTGGCACAGTCCGCTGGGGGACAACCCCGGCTGGTGGGACCAACGGGTGTGGCGCGCCGCCGCCAAATCCGCCGGCGGGGCGATCGGCGGGTACGACGTGGCGGTCCGGATGTCGGAGTTCTCCGGTGAGCCCGGCAAGCATCTCGCGGCGATCGTCGAGTTCGCGCCGGAGCGCGTGAGCGTCTTCGACCGCGCTGGCGCTGTCACCGGTGAACGGAAGGGTCGCAGGAAGGCGTCCGGCCGGTCACCAGGCACGGCGGACAACGCGCGCCAGGATGGGCCGGCGGCAGGCCGTGACGCCCGGCATGGCCTCCCGGCGGCGAGCGACGACGCCTGGCAAGCCCCGCCCGCGGCAGATGGCAGCGCGTGGCAGGGCAGGTCCGCGGCGGGCGATGCTCGGCAGCGACGCGCGCGGCGTCGCGGCGGTGACGGCGAGGCGGGTGGGCGGCGGTCTGCCAGAGGTCGTGCCCGGCCGCCGACCTTGGCCGCCCCGACCTCAGGCGCCCCGATGCCGGCAGCCCCGTCGGCCCCCCCGACGCCGGCGCATGACCAGACCGAGGTGATCCGGCCGGCGCCAGCCGCCGAGAGTGCCGAGCCGCCGACCAGGTCGCGGCGGCGGGGCCGGCGTTCCGCAGATCCCGAGCCGCCGACCGAGCGACTGGTTCCGCCCAGGTCGGCGCGGCGCGGCCGGCGCTCAGAGGAGCCGGAGCCGCCGACCGAGCAGTTGCTGCCGTCGGCCTACCTGCCGCCGGCCGGTGACCTGGGCCCGGGACACTCGCCGTTCCCCGATCAGCCGCAGCCCCCGCCAGATCAGTCCCCGCAGTGGCCCGACCAGTCCTCAGCGTGGCCCCGCCAGCCCGCTGAGTGGCCTGACCAGCCGCCGAACCAGCCCTCCGGGCGGCCGGACCAACCGCCGGGGTGGAGCGCCGAGCCGCCGCCGTACGGAGGGCCCCCGACGGCCTACGGAGCGCCTGCCCACCCGACGCAGACGCCGCCCACTGGCTACGACCCGGCGACGGATCACGACGAGCCGACGGAGCAGCAATGGCCGCCGTACCCGCCGCGGACCTAATGAGCGCAGCGCCCGG
>WHSM01000022.1 GCA_009380105.1 Micromonosporaceae bacterium | reverse complement strand
TACGAGTGGGTTGTCGAGGGTGACATCACGGCGTGCTTCGACGAAATTTCACACTCCGCTTTGCTTGAGCGGGTGCGACAGCGGATCGGAGACAAACGCGTCCTGGCCCTGGTGAAGGCGTTCCTCAAGGCGGGCATCCTCGGTGAGGACGGCATGCTGCGGGACAGTCGCACCGGCGCCCCACAGGGGTCGATTCTCTCGCCGTTGCTGTCCAACGTGGCCCTATCGGTGCTGGACGAGCACATCGCCCAGATCCCGGGCGGGCCGCGATCCAACACGGTCGAGCGGGCCAAACGCAAACGCCACGGGCTGGCCAACTGCCGTCTGATCAGGTACGCAGACGACTGGCTGTTGCTCGTGAAAGGCACCCGCGAGCATGCGATCAGCATGCGCGACCAGGCAGCGACGGTGCTTGCGCCGATGGGCCTGCGCCTGTCGGAGGAGAAGACGAAGATCACCCACATCGACGAGGGTGTCGACTTCTTGGGGTGGCGCATCCAGCGGCACCGCAAGCGCGGCGCCAACCGGCGCTACATCTACTGGTACCCCTCCCGCAAGGCCGTCAAGGCCATCACCGGGAAGGTCAAGATGCTGTGCCGGCGGATGGACACCAACGAACCGCTCGATGCCCTGCTGCGTCAGCTCAACCCGGCGCTGCGGGGCTGGTGCACCTACTTCCGGCCCGGCATGTCCGCGCGCACCTTCTGCTACCTCAGCTCCTACCTCTGGGGGCGGGTCATAGCGTGGCTGCGTCGCAAACATCGCCGGATCACCTGGAAGGAACTCCGCCGCCGCTACTGCGGCGGCAGGTGGTGGCCATCCGGCCAGGAACTGGGGATGTTCAACCCCGCCAAGGTGCGCACCACGCGCTACCGGTATCGGGGTGTGATCGGAATCCCCTCACCCTGGCCGATCGAGGGATGAGGACAGCACCAGGTCCTGACGGGACTTGTGGAGAGCCCGCTGCGTCGACGAGGCGCACGGCGGGTTCGGGAGGCGGCTCGGGGAGACGGACCGGTCGAAAGGCCAGCACCGCGCCCCGAGTCGACCTCACCGGCCTAAACGCTCCGCCCACCAGGCCATCGAGGTGATGCGGGAGGCGGTGCGCCAAGGCCGGACTTGGGTGGTGGACGCCGATATCGAAAGCTTCTTCGACCGGCTCGGGTTCGATCTCGTACTTGACTGTTTGCGGGAGCGGATCAGTGACCGCAAGGTGTTGAAGCTGATCCGGGTCATCCTGGAGGCTGGGGTGCTCGACGGAACCTCGTTGAGTTTCCCGGCGGAAGGCTCCCCGCAGGGTGGTCCGCTATCACCCGTGTTAGCCAACGTGGTGTTACACCGCCTGGACCGCACGTGGCAGCAGCAGTACCACCGGCTGGGAATCCTTGTCCGCTATGCTGACGATCTTTGCGTGTTATGTCCGACCCAGGAACGCGCCGAGGCCGCCCTGGCGGCTCTGCATTCCATTTTGGACGGGTTGGGGCTCAAGCTTGCCCCAGCCAAGACACGCATCGTTGGCGTGGCCGACGGAACAGACGGTTACGACTTTCTTGGGTTCCACCATCGGATGGTCCCGTCGCGTCGTCACCCGAAGTTCCGCTATCCGGCGTGCTGGCCCAGTGCCAAGGCGACGAGCCGCGCCCGATCCCGTATCAGGGAGATGACCGGGCGCAACCGGTGTCACGCTCCGACCCGCATGCTGGTTGAGGATCTCAACCAGTTCCTTCGGGGATGGCGCCAGTACTTTCGCCTTGGCAACTCGTCGCACTGCTTCGCCAAGCTCGACCGCTACGTCTTCGAGCGCATGGCGTTGCTGATCTCCAAACGGCACGGCCGGTCAGGCCGGGGCAACGGCATGAAGCACATCATCATGTCCGGTGATCGCCTCGGGCTGGAAAGCCTTGTCGGAAACGTCGCATACGGCCGTACTGTGGATGCGGCCAGGTGAAGGGCGTCGGTAAGCCGTGTAAGGGAGAACCTTATGCACGGATTGAAGGGGGGAGGCTGGAAACGGAAGCGCCATCCACGGCCACCACGGGACGCACGACCCAGCGGGAAACCGCAGGAATACAGACCCTGGGACCTACCGATGATCACGCCACCGCGCCAGTCTCCTACCCTCCACCGGAGTGTGGTGTCGTCCAAGCTGTTCAGCAGCCTGGATCACTACCTGTGGCAACTGCTCTATAAATGGGCCACATGGAGCCACGCGAACAAGTCGAAATTCTGGATCGTCGACCGGTATTTCGGCAAGTTCAACAAGTTCAGGAACGACCACTGGGTATTCGGGCGCGACAGCGATGCCTATCTGGTCAAGTTCTCCTGGACGCCCATCGTCCGGCACGTCATGGTCAAAGGCGCGGCATCTCCCGACGATCCCGCCCTGACCGGCTACTGGGCCGAACGGCGGAAGAAGGTCACGCCCCCGCTCGACAAGTACACGCTGCGCCTGCTCACCAGGCAGGAAGCACGCTGTCCGTTGTGCGGGGACCACCTGCTCACCGCCGAGCAACCATCCCAATCCCCCGAGCAGTGGGAGCGATGGTGGTTGCAGGTGACCCGCAAAGCGATAGTCGCCGACTATCTTGTGCACCATGGGAAACCCGGCTCACCAGACGGTGATCAAAACCGCCTCGTTCACGCCTCCTGCCATCGCGGGCACCCCGCCCGCATACGCGGGAGCACAGCACAGCGAACCTGAGTCGCCCTTGCGGCTTGCTTGAGCCGTGTGCCGCGACGAGTGGCACGCACGGTTCCGAGGGGGGATCGGCGGGGCAACCCGCCGGTCCTACCCGGCAAACTCGGCGAACGCACCAGCATCCGCCACGACGGACCGCCCACCATCCGGCTCCACGCACTCAACCCCCGCGCAGCATGATCAACTTAAGCTACGTGGCATTGAGCTGATGCGCCCCAGTCTGGAATACCCTCATGGTCCGTGGGAGCACCTGTCCAGACCGGTGGACAGGTGAGGTTCACGAGGGACCCAGAAGGCAAATCAAGATCTCGGACTCCTGCAAACGCCCGGCCCGGCAGGGACATGGTCAGCTGTGTCTCCCGGGCCTGACGTCTGTGCGCGGCCATGACGTTTCGGGCGATCCCGAACCGCCGCGCTGTCGCGGTGCCACGACTGGCCCGGTAGCCACTCGCCGCGTCGATCGCGGCGAGGGAGACATCGGCCGTCAGGTCCGCAGCAGTGTGCGGTTGGGCGACCCTGCGTGCGATGAATCGCTGCAGGTCTTCGATGTGTTCGCGGTAGAACACCTCGAGGGCGTCCGGTCGTACCCGATCTGGGTCACCGCACCATCTGCTCGGTCCCGCACCATGCCCTCCCGGCTCGTCACCTGCTTACACCCGTACTTGGAACGAGGGCTCGGAGTTCGTTACATGCGGGGGCGACCATGCCTCGTCAAGCCGGATGTGGGTAGCGGCCCAGCCGACTCTGGTGCGGTTAAATGAAGTCTCTTCAGAATATTGACAATCCTAGAGGGGTTGTGGATGCTGAGGCATCTGCAGGTTCGGGGGGAGACCGTGCTGAGGCGATTTACAGGGAGGCTTCCCCGGGATGACGTTCTCGATGCGGCGGGAAGTGGGTGCACTACTGGGACGCCAACGATGCGGATGTGCAGGACTTCGACGGCGGTGCGCGGGGGCCGGTGATGTTCGTCGACAGCGGGCAGGGCGGGTTCTTCGTGTTCGCCGACTTCCGGCAGGTGTATCTGGACGGGGCCGCCTACGACTGCGGGGTGCCAGTGTCCGACGAGTACGACACCGAGGACGGCACCCGGCAGGGCTTCGCCACCTGCTACATGACCTGGACCGAAGAAGGCGGCGTGGTCGTCTACGAGAATTAGAGACAGGGTTGCGGCGTGCAGGGTCGGGTGGTGGTCACCGGTGCCGCGGGGAAGCTCGGTCGGTTGGTGGTGGCCGAGCTGGCTGCGGCCGGCGCTGGCGTGGTTGCGGTCGACCGCTGTGCCCCGGCCGAGTGGCCGGAAGGGGTGCGGCCGGTCGAGGCCGATGTCCGGGATGCCGGGGCGCTGTGGCTGGCGATGGTCGGTTGTGACGTGGTGATCCACCTGGCTGCGTACCCGAACCCCGGCGCCGGCAGCGGCGCGGGAGTGTTCACCGGCAACACCTCGGCGACGTTCTCGGTGCTCGCCGCGGCCGCTCAGGCGGGCGTGGGGGCGGCGGTGCTGGCCTCCAGTGTGTCGGCGTACGGGATGACGTATGCCGCCGACCCGTTCAGCCCCCGGTACGTGCCGGTCGATGAGGACCATCCGCTGAAACCGCAGGACGCGTACGGGCTGTCGAAACAGGTCGACGAGCGGACCGGTGCGATGTTCGCCCGCAGGTACCAGATGTCTGTGGTCGCGCTGCGGCTGCACTGGGTGGCCACCGCAGCGGAGATCCATCACCGGGTCGCCACGCTGGCCGCCGATCCCGGTGTCGGCGCCCGGGAACTGTGGGGCTATGTCGAGCACCTGGATGCCGCCCGCGCGGTCTGCGCCGCGGCAGGGGTGCGGGACGGCTTCCACACGGTTCAGGTATGCGCACCGGACACGCTGTCCGCGACGCCGACCCAGGAACTGCTGCTGCGTTTCCATCCCGGCGCCGCGGTGCGGGCTCCGCTGCCCGGATGCTCCGGCCTGTGGTCGGCTGACCGTGCCCGACGCATTCTGGGTTTCACGCCAGGATGGTCCTGGCGCGACCACCGCCCCGAGCACGCGGGAGGAACCCGCACATGACCGCTCGTCCCAGCGACTGCAAGACCCTTGCCGCGCCCCCCTGGCCCGGCGGGGCGACCCGGATTACCCGGGTGCGGACCATCCTCACCGCGCCGGAGGGCACGACCCTGGTGGTGGTCAAGGTGGAGACCAGCGAGCCCGGCTTGTACGGGCTGGGTTGCGCGACGTTCACCCAGCGGGCGCTGGCGGTGGTGTCGGCGGTGGAGGAGTACCTGGTGCCGCAGTTGCTCGGGCGCGACCCCGCCGACGTCACCGACGTGTGGCAGTCGTTGCAGGTCAGCTCGTACTGGCGCGGCGGCCCGGTGCTCAACAGCGCTCTTTCCGGGGTGGACATGGCGCTGTGGGACATCAAGGGCAAGCAGGCCGGCCTGCCGGTCTGGCAGTTGCTCGGTGGCCGGTGCCGTACCGCGGTGCCGGTGTACACGCATGCGGCTGGGACCGACCCTGCGGAGGTAGCCGACGCCGTGCGCGGGTTCGTGGAGCAGGGGTTCGGCCACGTGCGGTGCCAAGTGGCGGTGCCGGGCGCATCCGGCACCTACGGGGCTCCCGGTGCCGGTCGGGACGGCCGTCAGGTGTGGGATCCGGCGGCGTACCTGGGGACAGTGCCGCGGCTCTTCGCCCATCTGCGCGCCGAGCTCGGCGACGACGTGGAGCTGCTGCACGATGTGCACGAGCGGCTCGCGCCGATCGATGCGGTGAGGCTGGCCAAGGCGGTGGAGCCGTACCGGCTGTTCTTCCTGGAGGACCCGCTGGCGCCCGAGGACCTGGGCTGGCTGCCGCAACTGCGTGCCCAGACCGCCACGCCGATCGCGATCGGCGAGTTGTTCAGCTCGGTCAACGACTATCTGCCGCTGGTCCGCGACCGGCTGGTCGACTTCGTCCGCTGCCATGTGTCCGCGATCGGCGGTCTAACCCCGGCATGGCGGCTGGCCGGGGCTTGCGAACTGTTCGGCATCCGCACCGCCTGGCATGGGCCGGGCGACGTGTCACCGGTCGGGCACGCCGCCAACATTGCCCTGGATCTGGCAAGCCCCAACCTCGGCATCCAGGAGCTGACGGTGTTCAACGAGGCCACTCTGGAGGTCTTTCCCGGTTGCCCGCGGCTGGCTGGAGGACACCTGTGGCCCTCCGACGACCCGGGACTCGGTGTCGACCTCGACGAGAAGCGCGCCGCCCGGTTCCCACCGACACCACCGCTGGCCGGTGACGCCTGGACCCGCACTCGGCTCGCCGACGGCACCGTACAACGCCCATGACCAGCGCCACCGAGGTTTCGACATCGAGATGTGAGATGGAACCAGCGAACATGTTCCGACAACCGCCGTCAGGATTGCGGTTGCGATGGCCGCGCGACCGGGAGGTGAGGCGTACCCCATGACGCAGGTCGACGTCATCTCGCGGCGCGGCTGGGAGGTGGTGCGGATCGCCAACTCCGCCCTGGCCGCCGAAGTGCTGCCCGGCAAGGGCGGCGACGTGCTGTCCCTGTGCCACGTTCCCTTGGGTGTGGAGCTGTTGTGGCAGTCGCCGTGGGGCTTGCGGGCCCGCGGGGCCGCGACAACCAGCGAGGACGAAGAAGCCAGGTTGATCGAGGCCTATCCGGGTGGCTGGCAGAGCGTGTTCCCTAACGGCGGCGACGCGGTGACCGTGTACGGCGTCCGGTGGGGCATGCACGGTGAAGTGTGGCTGACCCCGTTCGACTGGACGCCGCTCGAGAGCGGGCTCGAGATGCGCGCCCGTCTGGTCCGCAGCCCCTTCGAAGTGGTCAAACGGGTAACCCTGGAGGATGAAGCGCTCACGGTCTCCGAGAGCGTCACCAACGCCGGCGGCGAGCCGATCGAGGTGATGTGGGGTCAGCATCCCGCGTTCGGCGCCCCGCTGATCGGCCCGGACACGATCATCGAGGCGCACGCGCCCAGCTTCGTGGTCGACGATGTGCTCGACACGCCGGGCCGGGACCTTGCGCTCGGGGTACACGCTTCGTGGCCGCACGTGCCGGGCCGTATCGCCGGCGAGATGGTGGACGTCTCCCGGGTCCCCCCACTGGACGCGGGCGTCGACCGGATGGGCTACCTCACCCGGTTCACGCGCGGTCATGCCGCGATCCGCAACCCGGTGTTCAGGCTGCGCGTGGATCTCGACTGGGATGCCGCGGTGATGCCGCACGCCTGGTACTGGCTGGAGGCCGGCGGCAGCGGCGGCTTCCCCTGGTACCGCAGCGCGTACGTCCTGGCCATCGAACCCGCGAGCAGCTACCCGGCCCAGGGCATCGCGGCCGTACGGGCCAAGACCAGCACGCAACTGGCCATCGCTCCCGGCGAGAACCGGACCGCCGCGGTGACACTCACCGTCACCGGCGACAATCCCGAACCGCAGCCAGAGCGACGACACGAGAATCGAGGGCGACCGACATGACCGTTCTGGACGGCCGCGTCACCATTATCACCGGGGCTGGCCGAGGCCTGGGCAAGTCCATCGCCGAGCAGATGGCGCACGCCGGTTCCTCCGTTGCGGTCGGCGACCTGGATATCCAGGCCGCCGAGGAGGCCGCGACGGAGCTGGCCGGGCAGGGAGTGGCCGCCAAGCCGTATCGGGTGGATGTCTCCGACCCGCGCTCGGTGGAGGCGTGTTTCGCCGCGGTCGTTGCCGATTTCGGGCGCCTGGATGTCGTCGTGAACAACGCCGGCGTCAGCTTCGTCGGCCCGCATATCACCGACACCGACGACGAGGCATGGAACCGCACCATCGGCGTCATGCAATCCGGTGTCTTCTATTGCATGCGGGCGGCAGCGAAGTACTTCCTGCCGCAGCGTTCCGGCGCGATCGTCAACATCTCCTCCATCCGGGGATTCTCCGCGAGCCCGGGACGGGTCGCGTACTGCGCCGCCAAGGCCGCGGTGCTCATGATGACCCAAGTCGCGGCCGGCGAATGGGCGCCCTACGGCGTGCGGTGCAACGCCATCGCACCCGGAGTGCAGAAGACACCCATGTGGGACCAGGACGTGGCAGCCGGCGTCTGCGACGAGGAAAAGGTGCTGGCGGTGACCCCAGCAGGCCGTCTCGGCCGGCCCGAGGAAGTCGGCAAACTGGCCGTGTTCCTGGCCAGCGACGACGCCGCGTTCATCAACGGCTCCTGCGTCACCATCGACGGCGGCCTGACATCGGTGCCCATCGACGGCGCGATCACCCGGCCGGAATGAAAGGAATCCCATGGCACTCGTTCAGGGCATTCACCACACCGGGCTCACGGTCTCCGATCTCGACCGGTCGGTGTCCTTCTACCGCGACCTGCTCGGCTGCGCAGAGGTGATGCGGCAGGAGAAGAAGGGCGGATACCTCACGGCCATCGTCGGCTACCCCGACGCGCACGTACGAATGGCCCACCTGCGCGCGCCCACAGGGGGCCACATCATCGAACTGTTCCAGTACCTCGCACCGCCACAGCTGTCCGCCGAGCTCGAACCCCGGCGGCTGGGCAATGCCCACCTCTGCTTCCTCGTGGACGACCTCGACGCGGTGCACACGCGACTGGTCCAAGCACACGTAGACCTGTTCAGCCCACCGGTCGAGGTCGACACCGGCGCGAACGCCGGAGGCAAGGCACTCTACCTGCGAGACCCCGACGGCATCACCCTCGAGCTGTTCCAGCCGCCAAACCCACGAGACGCCAGGCGGTGACCATGGTGGTGCAGAGCACAGGGCTGCTCGCCGGTCGCCGGGCCGTCGTGACCGGCGGCGCGAACGGCATCGGCCGCGCGGTCGCCGAACGCTTCCGCACAGAAGGAGCACAGGTTGCTGTGATCGACGCCGAACCCGCCGACATCCCCGGTGTCCCGGGCATCCAGGCCGACCTGTCCGACCTCGACCGGCTGCCGACCCTGGCCGCCGACGTGCAGCACGAACTCGGACACGTCGACATCCTGGTGAACAGCGCCGGCGTATTCCAGCCCTGCCCGGTGACCGAACTCGACCGGACCACGTACGACCAGATCCTCGCGGTCAACCTGCACGCGCCGGTGTTCCTGACCCGCCACCTCGTCCCCGGCATGACCGAACGCGGATACGGCAGCGTGCTTAACATCAGCAGCATCCACGGCGAGCACGGCGAAGCGGCGTCCCTGGCCTACGACGTGTCGAAAGCCGGGCTGAACGCCGCGACCCGGACCTTCGCCATCGAGCTGGCCGCCCACGGAGTGCTCGTCAACGCCATCGCCCCAGGCTTCGTGAACACCCGCATGGCCGTGACCGACGGTGTCAACGAACTCCAGACCACGACATTCCGCAACATCTACCTGGCCAACAAGAAACTGCCGATCGGACGACCCGCCGAACCCGCCGAGGTGGCCCCGCTCGCAGCGTGGCTCTGCTCAGAGCGCAACACCTACCTCACCGGACAGGTCGTCACCATGGACGGCGGCCTCACCGCCACCTTCTGAAAGTCGAAGAGCGAAGAGGTGAACCGTATATCGCTCGCGCGACGTGAGTGTGAGGTTGGCCAGGAGCGCAGCGCCAGACTTTCGATCGATCCAATACTCCTGGCCATCTCCCGAACCCGCGTGCGCCCTGTCGACTGTCGGCCGCTCACGTAATTCCCCAGCTGTAGGGGTCTGACGCTCACGTGATCTCGCCCCTGCGCACGGATAGGTCGACACCGTCCACGGCCGTCACGTCGCCGCGCCCGGTGCGGTATCTCACGGTCAGGTCGCGGATCTCCAGCAATGGTTCCACTTCAGCTTCCCGCCATCTTCTGCAGTCGTGGGTTGTACGCGTCGTCTAGGCCGATGTTGATGAAGTTGAGCGCCACGAACAAGACCGTGAGGAAGGCCACCGGCGCCATGAAGACGTGCGCGGCCCCGATGCCGAGCGCGCCGTTGCCCACCGCGTTCTCCAGCAGCAGGCCGAGGTCGATGACTCCGCTCGGGCCAAGACCCAGAATCGTCATACCGACGAGTCCGGCGATCGACCCCATGATGGACAGCACGAGGCCGAGCACGATGAACGGCAGCATGTTCGGCAGCAGCTCGAACACAATGACCTCGAGGGTGCGGGCCTTGGTGACCTTCGCCAGATCGACATAGGCCCGGCCCAGTCGGCGTGGTCGTAGTCGTCGCCGTCGCGGGCGTTGGTGACCCGTAGCTCGAGCGCGGTCACCCCGCTGACAGACACCTCGAGCGGCACCGCTTCCGCACCGCCGGTGAGCACGTCGGTCCACTCCAGCAGGCGCCCGTCGCCGTAGACCTGGAACCGCACACTGCCCAGCTCGCCGACCTCGTCGTCGACCCCGACATCGGCGGTGAACCGGTCACAGGCCTGGCCGAGGAAGACATGCACCGCCGAATCAGCGTGGGCGCCCAAACCCTTGTCGTAGCCAACTCCTGCGATCTTGATCGGGTTGCCGTCACCCGGGTCGGCCTCGCCGTTGGAGGAGTCGCGCTCGACCGGCCCCCAC
Organism: Micromonosporaceae bacterium; assembly: GCA_009380105.1. GTDB lineage: Bacteria > Actinomycetota > Actinomycetes > Mycobacteriales > Micromonosporaceae > WHSM01. The sequence goes on along the minus strand of WHSM01000022.1, from coordinate 11,898 downwards.
CCGTTGGATTCGGCGGCCCATTCCAGGTCGCTGATCTGGTGAGTGCCGGCCGGGCAGCGGCTCGGCCAGCGAACCGGACCGCCACACCCGGTACATCACCACACCGTGCGCGGGCACGCTCGCGTCGATCTGCCCGTCCGAGGTACCGGTCTGCTTGCTCCACAGATCCTTCCACGCGTACGACGAGGACCCGCCCAGACCCATCGCGGCCGCCGAAGCCGTCACCGTCTCCGGGGACTCGCCCCAGTTGAGCAGCACCGCGGCCACCGAACCGTCCGACATCGGCTTTGCCCACAGCTCCACCGGCTGGTCCCCGAAGCCGGCCACCCGCCGGCCCTGTGAGCCGCCCCAGTCCTGGTTGACCTCGATCACGTCGGCGTTGGACAGGATCGCCTTGGTGTCGGCATCCATCGCGCGCACGTCGTGGCCCATCAACAGCGGCGCGTTCAGCAGCGCCCACAGGCTGAAATGGGCCCGGTACTCGGTGCCGGTCATCCCACCATTGCCCACCTCGAGCATGTCCGGATCGTTCCAGGCCCCCGGACCAGAGAAGGTTTCCAGGCCGACCTGCTGATCGAGGATCGACAGCACCGACTCCCAGTAGTCGGCGATGTCCCCAGTGGTGCGCCACAGATCGCCGCCGACCTCCTCCCCCCACACCCACGGCTCGTTCGAGCCCCACTCACAGATGCTGTAGACGATCTCCCGCCCGGTCGCGGCCAGCGCGTCGCCCATCGCCCTTGTACCGGTCATAGGCGGGACGGCCCTCGTTGCCGCAGTTGTCATACTTCAGATAGTCGACGCCCCACGTGGCGAACGTCTGGGCGTCCTGTTCCTCGTGGTCCAGACTGCCGGGCAGACCCTCGCAGGTAGTCGTGCCCGCCGACTCATAGATGCCCAGCTTCAAACCCCTGCCGTGCACGTAGTCGGCCAGCGCCGCGATGCCGCCGGGGAACCGGTCCGGATCCGGCTGCAGGTTGCCCTCGGCATCCCGCTCCGGCGCCATCCAGCCAATCGTCGATGTTCACATACTCGTAGCCGAGCTGGTCCAGGCCCCCGGCGACGATCGCGTCCGATCTCGTCGGCGCCGGTGAACCCCGCCAGGTGCTCGTGCATCACGTCGTCCTTGCGCTGCCCTTTCGCGAACCGCACCAGCGGCACATCATGGGCCGCGGCGAAGTTGTAGATGTCAGTGACGAACTGCTTCGACATCGGCGCCACCAGCGCGGTCGAGGCGATCGCGAACCCCCGGTGGCGCATCAAGAACCCGGCCACCTGGCCGGTGCGCTGAAGCCCCGGGACGAAGACGTTCAGGCACATCCGGTCGATGCACTCGATCTCGAACAACGCGTGATCGGCCAGCACATCAGAAACCGAACGCGGTAGCGTCATGACAAGCTCCGGTCGTCGGGCCGGCCCCACGGGGCCAACCACCGCCATCGAGCGGATCACGACGAGGGCCAAGGCCCTCCCACGACCCACGACCGGAGCCTACGAGCCGGACCGGGCACCCGCTACACGTCTCGGCGGGCTGGGGCGGAGCCCCGCTGGGGCGTGTCTGATGGATCTTGGGTGGTGGGGCTGGTAGAACGTCGTTGTGCTTGATCGTCATGATCTGACTGATGAGGAGTGGGCGCGGCTGGAGCCGTTGCTGCCGGATCGGACACCGCGCCGGGGTGGCCGCTCCTGGTTCAGGTCATCGATCTTGGTCGACCGTTGTCCTACCGGGAGCTTCGTCCTATGTGGAGCACCGACACGCCGACCTCACAGACCCGCCGGTTCCCAACCTCACAAGGTTGGAAAAGGCTCAGTATGTACGTAAGCAGGATCTATTTGCGCAGCGTGGTCATTGGGATGATGTCCGGAAGTCAAGTTTCCCCAGGCTCCGAGGAGCACCGCATGACAACTGCGATACCGGAACAGCCGAGCGAGCTCGAGCAGTATCGCCGGGACGGATTCGTGATCTTCCGCGACGTGATCGACAAGGAACTCGTCGCCGAGGCTGGAGACCACGTCTCCTGGCTGCAGCGCAGGCACCCCGAGGTGCGCCCCGAACACCTGGGCCACATGTTCCTGCGGGACGACCCGTTCTGGCTCCGGCTGATCGGGGACGACCGGCTGGTGGACATCGCCGAGCTGTTCGTCGGGCCGGACATCGCCCTGTTCGCCTCGCACTACATCAGCAAGCCGCCCTACTCGGGGCAGGCGGTGCTGTGGCACCAGGACAGCGCGTTCTGGCCGCTGGAGCCGATGGAGGTGGTCACGCTGTGGCTGGCCATCGACCACTCGACGCCGGAGAACGGCTGCGTGCGGCTGATCCCGGGCAGCCACACGATGGACACCGCCGCCATGCGGGACAACACCGAGGTCGACAATGTGCTCGGCCAGGAGATCGCGGTGGAGGTCGACGAGTCCCGTGCGGTGGACATGATCCTGCGCCCCGGCGATGTCGAGGTGCACCATCCGAACATCGTGCACGGCAGCACGGCGAACTCCTCGCCGCACCGGCGCTGCGGCCTGACCATCCGCTACATCCCCACCTCGACGCGCATCACCGACGCCGAGCAGCCGTTTGCGAGCGCGTTCTGGCTGCGCGGTGAGCGGGGCGTCAATTCCTACCAGACGGTGCCGTCATACGAAGAGGGCCGCCACTTCCCGTTCCGGGACGCGGCCACTTGGGCCTGACCGGCCCGGCTCGCTCACGATCGTGCTTCGAGCGGTACACGCTCGGAGAGCCGTACTGGCGGCGGAAGGCAAGGCTGAAGTGAAACGGGCTGGCGAACCCCGAGGCGGGAACGGGGGGCTTCACCAGAGTTGGCCGGGTGGCTGACGGACCGCCAGGCGGTCGACGTGCGGGTCCGCCTGGACGGGAAGTACAAACTGCGTTGAGGTGCCTATATCTGGCGATCATTTCATTCGACCCCACCGGAAAGTGCCGCAAGTGCCAGCGCTGGTCGAGCCCTCCGGAGCGTCGGTGTTGCTATCGGTCGGTTTCTCCGGCCTCTCCACGCTCTCCCACCTGCCAGATTCCCTGCGGCAGGACACCGTATTCGACGAGGCTGGTCGGGATCACCGTGCGCCTGGGCGGGGTGTCTTCGGCCGTCTCGTCCCGGACGGAACCGGCCCGCATCCGGCCGGTGAGCAGTCTGCCCGCCTCCCGGCCGAGCTCGTCGCTGTCGTATGCGACGAGGGTGAGCGGCAGGCCCAGCGCGTCAGCCAGTTCGAAGTCGTCGAAGCCCGCGAGCGCGGTGTCGGCGCCGGCCGCGCTGATGGCGCGGAAGGCCCCGATGGTGTTGCGGTTGTTGGAGCAAAACAGCGCGGTCGGCGGTGTGGGCAGGGCGAGCAGTTCGGCGGCGGCGCGGGCGGCCTCGCCGGTCTGCTGCTGTTCCTGGCGCACGTACGTATCGTCGGGGGCCACCCCCGCCGCCTCGAGCGCGGCGGCGTAGCCGCGCAGTCGCTCGGCACCGGTGTAGACGGCCGGCGGCGAGCCGAGGAAGCCGATCCTGCGGTGGCCCGCGGCGAGCAGCCGTTCGGTGGCGTCCCGCGCTCCGCCGAAGTCGTCCACCAGCACGCAGTCGGCCTCGAAGCCCACCGGCGGCCGGCTGGCCAGCACCACGGGCACGTCCTGGGCCGCGGCTGCGGCCAGGTGACGCTGGTCGGCGCCCGCAGGGACGGCGATGATGCCGTCGACTCGTCGGGCGACGAGGTCCTCCACCAGGCTGCGCTCGTTGTCAAGGTCCTGGCCGGTGTTGCCGATCACGGTCTTCAGGCCGTGCTCGGCGACGACGGAGCCGACGCTGAGGGCGAGGCGGGAGTAGAACGGGTTCGCGAGGTTGGTGACCACGAGCCCGACCAGCCCGGTGCTGCTGGCGAGCCGGAGGCTGCGGGCGATCTCGTTGCGGCGGTAGCCGAGCTCGGCCACCGCAGCCCGCACCCGCTCGGCGGTGGCGGGCAGCACCCGGGGGTCGTCGCGCAGCACCCGGGTGACGGTCATCGTGCTGACCGCCGCCCGCTGCGCCACGTCCCGCTGGGTCGGCCAGCCGTCCTTGGACTCCCGTGCACCGGGCATGGTCACCGTGTCCCCCTCTTCATCCCCGGGCGGGCCGCGTGTGCCGCGCCGATCAGTGCGGCGTCTTCGGCGAGGCTGCTGGTCCTCACCTCGATGCGAACATCCCCCAGCCCTGCGGCCAGCGGCGGGCCGATCAGGTCGAAGGACGCGGCCATGGAACCGCCGACGACGAGCACCGTCGCGCCGAAGCCGGCCAGGCAGGGTCCCAGGACACCGCCGAGCCCGGCGAACGCGTCGTCCAGCACCTGGCGGGCCCGCTGGTCACCGGCTCTGGCGCGGGCGGCGACGTCGTGCACGTCGGCCTGCGGATCCCCGTACGCCGCCCTGATGGCCCGCCGGGAGACCGTGTCCTCCAGCGGGCGGCCGTCCAGGCGCACCAGGTCGATACGCCCCTCAGGCGGCACCCCCGGCCCCTCATGGCAGGCATGGCCGTCGGCGAGGAAGGCCGAGCCCACGCCCGTGCCGAGGGTGATGCCGGCGGCCCGGCGGTGGCCGCGGGCAGCGCCCGCGATCCACTCGCCGAGCGCGAACGCGTGCGCGTCGTTAAGGAATACCGCCTCGGCGGGACCCTGCCGCAAGCCGTCGAGGAGGGCGGCGCGGACATCGACGCCGTAGAGACTGTCGAACTTCCCGACCCCCTCGAAGAGCGCCACGCCCTTGTCGTAGTCGAAAGGTCCCGGCACCGCCACACCCCACGTCGAACCCGGCGGCACCGGCGGCGAGGCGGCGCAGCGCAGCACCGCGCCGAGGACCTGCGCGGCACTGCCCTGCGCGTCGAGCGGCCGGCGGGTACGGCCGACGACGCATGTGCCGCGCAGGTCCACCAGGGCGGTGGTGACGTGGGTACCGCCGATTTCGAGGACGGGGATCAACGGACCAGCGCCTTCACGACCTTGACCGGCCCGCCGCCGGCAGCACGCAGACGGTAGCGCCCGACCGCGGCGGGCACCGTCAGCGTCTCCGCGTAGGCCAGCTCGTGCCGGTCGCCGGCCTCTGTCTCCACTGTCACGCCCTCGCCCTCCACCACGTTGAGCACATGGAAGCGTCCGGACGTATCGTCCCGCGCCGACGCGCCGACGTCGAGGGCGTAGCGCCGCACCTCGTAGAACATCTCGTCCAGCGCGCCGAGCAACTCCTCGCGCCAGCCGTCGCCGCTGCGGATGGTCCGCGGCTCCTGCACCAGCTCGCAGGTGACGCGCTCCCCGCGCCGCCCGGCCTCAAGGTTGGCGAGGCCGTGCTCATACGGTAGGGGCCGCAGGTTGCCGTCGGCGTCGGGCCGCAGCCAGTCGTAGAAGCGCAGGCTGTACAGGTACGGCGTGGCGCTGATCTCCAGCACCAGGTTGCCGGCGCCGCTGGCGTGCAGTGTGCCCGCCGGGATCATGAACAGCCGGCCCTGCTCCGCCGGGAACGTCAGGACATGGTCCTCGGGGTCCATCGGCACGCCGTCGGTGGCGGCCTCCTCGATCTCCTTGCGGAACAGGTCGATGTCCGCGTCCTCGCGCAGGCCGAGGAAGATCTTGGTATCCGGGCTGCCGATGGTCATGTAGTACGTCTCGTGCTGGGTGTAAGGCCAGCCGAACCGCTCGCGCATGTACAGCTCCTTGGGGTGGCAGTGCACCGAGAGGTTCCCCCCCTCGACGGTGTCGAGGTAGTCGAAGCGGATCGGAAACGACGTGCCGAAGCGGGCGTGGACGTCCGGCCCCAGCACCTGCTCGGGATTGAGCACACACATCAGCTGGAAGGGCACCTCAGCCTGTGCCTGTGGCTCTTCGCCGATGAGGATACCGGCCTCGGGGCCGATGAGCTCGTAGCTCAGCGCGGTGTTGTGGGCGCCGGGGTTGACGCCGAGCTCGTGCTGACCCCAGTGGCCGCCCCAGGGGGTGGAGTTGAAGTACGGCCGGGTGCGGACGGGCCTGCGCGCTAGGGCGGCCAGCGTGTCGCGCAGGCCCGCCCCGTCGAGCAGCACCGGCTGGTCCGGCTGCTGCACGTCGAGCCAGCCGTCGATGCGGCGGGCGAGGGCGTCGCGGTGCCGGTCGAGCATGGGCCAGTCGACGTAGAACAGCCGCCTGAGATCGGCCTGCTCGCCGGGGAGGCCGAGGTTGGCGCCGGTGCCCGCGGCGACGGCGGCCTCGGCGAGCCGCTTGGGCACATCCGCATACCACAACAGGTCGTAACGAAAGAGGCCGGCACCAGGACCGTACACCAGCAGTAGGCCCCCGGCAGGCGGCCCGGCCGGCGGGCGGGCGTCGAAGAGGTCATCGAGGGGGTTCTCGGCGAGCTTGCAGTAGTACGGGTCGGCCGCGTCCTTGCGGTGGACAGTGCGGCGCCGGATCTCGGCAGGCGGTGCGTAGTGCTGGCGTACGTCGAGCAGGATCGCAGCGGTGCCCCGGGCGGCCAGCTTTTGCTGCAGGCGGCCGGCGAGGTGTTCCCAGTCCACGGACGGGGGTCCCTCGACGGCGACGATCGCCGGTCCGTGGGGCAGTTCCGCGGCTATGCCCTGCCAGCCGGCGGTCATGACGGCCTGGGGTGCCGGGGCGTAGCGCGGGTCGAGCCGGTACACGCAGTCTCCCTAACAGCTGTGGTTCAGCGGCGCCGGACGAGCGCCGCCGTCGCACCGAGGGCGGGCAGGTCACGGTGTCCCCGCTCTCGGTACGAGCCGCAGTTCAGTCCGGCGAAGCAGCTCGCCAGGCGTGTGGCTCGGACGGGCGGCCCGGCGAGACTGGTCCTTGTTGTCGTTAACATGCACGAGAGTGAGTTTGGCCGCCTGCTCGCCGGATGTCAATCGGCCTTGCGGGGGCGGTACTTCCCCACCCTCGGCTTCGACATCATGACGCCACCGCGACCCGTGACTCCACGGGCTTGTGTCGGCCGGTGAAGAAGTGGAGGAAGAAGCGTCTCGCGGTCCATTGACAGACGGTGAGCAGGCGGCCAAACTCACTCTCGTGCATGTTAACGACAACAAGGAGCGTCGGCAACGCGCGCTTAAGTGGTAGGGCATCCGTGTCAGGCAGTCAACTCTGGAGAGCAGGTCCGGAATGTCGCTGCGCCTCGCCATCCTCAGCTTCTGGCACGTACACGCCTGCGACTACGCCCGGGAGGCCGCCGGGCACCCGGACACCGAGACTGTCGCCGTCTGGGACGAGGACCCCCGGCGTGGACGCGCGCGAGCGGACGCGCTGGGGGTCAGCTTCCACCCCGACCTGGGTGGCCTGCTGGCGCGCGACGACATCGACGCGGTCATCGTCACCGCACCGACCACCGCCCACCGCCAGGTGATCACTTGCGCCGCTCAGGCGGGCAAGCACGTCTTCACCGAGAAGGTCCTCGCCCCGACCCTGGCGGAGTGCGAGGAGATCATCGCCGCTGCCGAGAAAGCCGGGACGGCGCTGATGCTCGCGCTCCCGCGGCTGTACGAGGGGTACACCGCCGTCATCCGCCGGGTCCTGGCGGACGGCGTGCTCGGCCGCCTCGCCTCCGTGCGCGTCCGCCTCGCCCACGGCGGCGCCGTCGGCGAAGGATGGCTGCCCGAGCACTTCTACGACCCGGCGGCCGCAGCAGGCGGCGCGCTTATCGACCTCGGCTGCCACCCGATGTATCTGGCCCGGCTGTTCCTCGGCGCGATGCCCGAGTCGGTCAGCGCGAGCCTCGGCCACCTGACCGGGCGCGCCGTGGACGACAACGCCGTCGCGGTGCTGCGCTGCGCCGGCGGCGCCCTGGGCATCGTCGAGGCCGCATTCGCCTCGCCCGCCTCCCCCTTCAGCATCGAGATCCACGGCAGCGAGGGCTCCCTCCTGTACGGCACCCCCGAGTCGAAGCTGCTGCTGTCCACCGGCGCCGGCTGGCGCGAGCTGCCCGTGCCGCCCGGCTCCGGCACCCCCTTCGAGCACTTCGTACGCCATGTCGCCGCGGGCACCAGGGACGAGGAGAACCTCGCGCTCGGCCTGGACCTGACCCGGCTGATGGAAGCCGCGCACGGCTCGTTCACGAAAGACATCCCAGGAGCTTGAATGTCAAGCAGCAGCCTCGGTGAGGTGATGCGACCAGGCGGTCGCCTCGTCGTAGAGGCGGCCGGTCCTCAGGCATCCGTGCAGGATGCCGACGAGCCGGTTGGCCAGTTGACGCAGCGCGGCGTTGTAAGTGGCTCCTCGGGCGCGTTGCCGGTCGTAGTAGGCCCTGGCCCCGGGCGAGACGCGCAGCGCGGCGAACGCCTGGGTCATCAGCGCGTCGATGAGCCGGTCGTTGTGCACGAACCGGGCCGCGACCACCTTCCGCTTGCCCGAGGCGCGGGTGACCGGGCTGGTGGCGGCGTAGTTCTTGCGGGCCTTGGCCGAGGCGTAGCGCTGCTTGGCGTCGCCGAACTCCGCGAGCACCCGGGCGCCGAGGACGGCGCCCAGTCCCGGCTGGGACAGGATGATCTCAGCGTCCGGGTGCTGGCCAAAATGGGCCTCCACCTGCCCCTGCAGGGCACTGACCTGCTCGTTGAGGGTGCTCAGCACCGCGATCAGGGCGCGGACCGACGCCGCGTACGCCGTAGTGACCACGGCCGGCTGCCGCAGCTGTTCGCTGCGCAACGCGGCCTGGATCGCCGCGGCCTTGGTCGGGATGTCCCGGCGGCGGGCGCGCTTGAGCGCCGCGCTGATCTGAGCAAGGCTCAACCGCGCCGCATGATCCGGGTCGGGGGCCTTGGCCAGCAGCTCCAGGGCATCGGCGGCGTCGAGGTCGTCGAAGGCGACCAGCGCGGCCGGGAAGTAGTCGCGCAGCGCATGCCGCGGCCGCTGGGTGGCGCGGGTGCGTTCCCAGATCAGGGTCTTGTGCATCCGCGCCACCACCTTGACCGCCTCGGCCTCAGCGCTGTCGGCAGCCACCGGCCGCAGCTGGTGGGCGTCGGTGCGCACCATGTCGGCAAGCATGTGCGCGTCAGCGGCATCGCTCTTGGCCCCCGACACCCCCAGCCGATCGCGGTAGCGGGCGGCCTGCAACGGGTTGACTGCGAACACCTCGTACCCGGCGGCGACCAGCGCGGCCACCCACAGGCCCCGGTCGGTCTCGATACCGACCTTGACCAGCCCGGCGGCGTCCTCGACGTCGTCACCGAGCTGCGCGCCGATCATCGCGTGCAGCCGCGCGATCCCCGCCACGCCCTCGGGCAGCCTCGCCCTGGCAAGGGTGCGACCCGTGGCGTCCATCAGCTCAACGTCGTGATGGCCCCTCCGCCCAGTCGTCTCCCACGAACAGCACCGCAGCTCCCGTCCTCGAGTTCCACGCACGGTAGCCAGCGGGAGAACCATCAGCGACCTAATGAAGCAGTGCTCACGCCCTCCTCGGGCGGGCACGACATCCCATCAGCGATCAACTCTCCCAACCGACCGGCGGGGGCACGATCTTTCGTCAGGACTCAACGTCCAGGAGGAACGAGTGCTCACCCGCCAGCGGCTACCTATCCACCAGGAGTCTGCCGGATGGCTGGCTCCCAGAACTCATTAGGAAAGTGCGCATGACCGTCTCCATTGGGCTCATCGGCTGCGGAGGCATCTCCCGCGCCCATGTCCGCGGCTACCTCGCCGTGCCGGACGTGGCCGCTGTCGTCGCCGTCGCCGACATCGACCCGGCGAGCGCCCGTGAGCGGGCAGCACAGGCCGGTGGTGCCAGGGTATTCGCCGACTACCGGCGGATGCTGGAGGACGGCGGCATCGACGCGGTCGACATCTGCCTGCCCCACCACCTGCACGCGGACGCCGTCATCGCCGCCGCCAAGGCCGGCAAGCACATCCTCATCGAGAAGCCGCTCTGCCTGACCGCTGCCGAGGCCGAGCAGATAGCCGACGCGGTGCAGGCGTGCGGTGTCACCCTGATGTGCGCGCACGACCAGCTCACGCTGCCGGCTGTGGCCCGCGCCAAGGAGCTCATCACCTCCGGCGCCCTCGGCCGCGTCTACGAACTACGCGCCACCGACGCCTTCTTCAACGACTTCGACCCGGCCACCGCCGGCTGGCGCGCCCACACCGCCACCAGCGGCGGCGGCGAGCTCATCGACACCGGCTACCACCCCACGTATCTGCTGCTGCACCTGGCGGGCAGCCGCCCCGCCGAGGTGACCGCGATGCTCAGCAACCACCGGCTCGGCTTCATGGAGGGCGAGGACTCGGCGCGGGTGCTGGTGCGCTTCGAAGACGGCGCGGTCGGCGAGATCGCGACCAGCTGGGCCTACGACCCGGCTCCCTTCACCGGGAAGTTCTCGGTGGTCGGCGAGCTCGGCAGCCTGTGGAGCGACGGCACGACGCTGTGCCACCGGGCGCGCGGCGAAGCGACCACCACCACCGAGTTCCCGCACGTCGACACCCACCCGGCCGTGTGCGCCGACTTCGCGGCCCGGATCCGGGACGGGGCCCGGCCGCTGCACACCGAACGCGAGGGCACCGACGTGCTCGAGGTGATCCTGGCCGCGTACCGCTCCGCGGCGGAGCGGCGCACCGTCGCGGTGGATGAGTAGAGGGGACTGGCAGGCGCATGAGCAGCGAACGTGGACGCAACGCGCTCGTCGTGTGCGGCGGCTGGGAGGGTCACGAGCCGGACGGCGCCGTCGCGCTGTTCCTGCCCTTCCTAATCGAGTCGGGCTTCGTCACCCGGGTGGAGACGTCGTTCGAGGTCTACACCGACGAGAAGGTGATGGGCGCAACGGACCCGGTCATCCAGTGCTTCACCGGCGGCCGGGCCACCGACGAGCAGGTCGACGCACTGGCCCGTGCGGTCGCCGCCGGCACCGGACTGGCCGGCTGGCATGGCGGCGTGATCGACTCGCTGCGGGAAAGCACCGGCTACCACCTCCTCACCGGCGGGCAGTTCGTCGCCCACCCCGGCGACATCATCGACTACACCGGTCGATGTCGCCCCGGACGCCAAGGACCATCTCATCGTCGCGGGCATCGGCGACTTCGATGTCACCACCGAGCAGTACTACCTGCACGTCGACCCCACCAACGAGGTGCTGGCCACCACCACGTTCACCCAGCCCGCGCAGCCGCCGGAGGTGGCCGGCGCGGTGATGCCGGCGGTGTGGGTGCGCCGGTGGGGCCACGGCCGGATCTTCGTCTCCGCGTTCGGCCACTGCGTCGCGGACCTCAAGGTCCCGCAGGTCAACGAGATCACCCGGCGCGGCCTGCTGTGGGCCGCGCGGCAGATACCCGAGCAAGGAGCAAGCTGACGATGGAAGAGCGAACGGCATCTGGCAGCGATGCGCCCCTGGGTGTGGGCGTGGTCGGCTGCGGCAGCATCAGCGGGGTGTACCTGGACACCCTTCCGAAGCTGCCCGGAGTGCAGGTCGTCGCCTGCGCGGATCTGCTGCCCGAGCGGGCGCAGGGGGCGGCCCGCCGGCACGGCGTCCCGCGCGCCACCACGGTGGCCGAGCTGCTGGCCAGCCCTGACGTGGACATCGTGCTGAACCTGACCATCCCCGCGGCGCACACCGAGATCGGCCTGGCCGCGGTCGGGGCCGGCAAGCACGTCTACTCGGAGAAGCCGCTGGCGATCTCCCCCGAGGACGGCCGCAAGCTGCTCGCCGCCGCCCGGGAGGCGGGCGTGCGGGTGGGCGCCGCCCCGGACACCTTCCTCGGCGCCGCGGTGCAGAGTGCCCAGCGCCTCATCCGCGACGGCGCCATCGGTGAGCCGGTGGCCGCGGCCGGGTTCATGCTGTGCCCCGGCCACGAGAGCTGGCACCCGGCGCCGGACTTCTACTACCAGAGCGGTGGCGGGCCGCTGTTCGACATGGGCCCGTACTACCTGACCGCGCTGATCTGCCTGCTCGGCCCCATCGCCCGGGTCAGCTGCAGCGC
>WHSM01000206.1 GCA_009380105.1 Micromonosporaceae bacterium | reverse complement strand
TCGGCGGTGCTGTAGACGGAGTTCAGCCGGTAGTCCGGGTCGGTCTCGAACGCGGCTCCCGCGAGTTTCGGCGTGAAGCCGGCGAACCACGCTGCCTGGTTGCTGTCGGTCGTTCCGGTCTTGCCGGCGACGGGTTGGTGCACGGTGTAGCCCACGGAGCCGGCGGTCGGGTTGCCGCCGCACGAGCCGCCCTGTGCCTGCTCGCCGACGGGGCAGCGCGCCGCGTCGGTGGCGGCCCGGGCCACGTCCGGGGTGATGACCTGCTCGCAGTCGGGCTCCGCGCCTTCGACCGCTTCGCCGGAGCGGTCGAGGATGCTCACGACCGGCATCGGCTCGCAGTACTTGCCGTCAGCGGCGATCGTGGCGTACGCGTTGGCCATCTCCAGCGGCGTGGTCTCCGCGACGCCGAGGGTGAAGGGGCCCCAGTTCTGCGGCTCCAGCCCGCCTCCGGCGGCGGCGAAGTCCGCGTCTTGGCTGTTGTGCCAGGTCAGGCCGAGCCTTTCGGCCATCTCGACTGCCTTGTCGGCGCCGACCGCCTCTTGTAGCTGCACGTAGTAGGTGTTGACCGACATCCCGAAGCCGGACCACATGTTCCGCATCCCCGCCATGTGCTTGCCTGCGTTCTTGGGGCACCAGCGGTAGACGCCGTTGACCTGGCAGTACGCCTCGTCCCCGGGCCCTCCGCCGGCGTACTGCGATTTGTACTGGTGCGGCGCCTGGAACGCGGTGGCCAGCGGCATCCCCTCGTCCAGGGCCGCCAGCGTGGTGAAGATCTTGAATGTCGAGCCCGCCTGATAGCCGAGGTCGCCGCCACCGAGCACCGGGTTGGTGGTGTTCGGATAGCTGCCCTTCTTCTTCGTGGCGCGCAGCTCGGGATCGGAGTGGAGGCGGTTCTGCTTGTCGTCGTTGCTGAAGATCCGGTTGACGGCCATGGACTTGATCCGCCCGGTGCCGGGCTCGATGAAGACCGCGCCGAGGGCGTACTTGTCCTTGACGCTCTTGCGCTGCTTGATCTGCTTCATCGCGGCGTTCTGGAGCTTGGGGTCCAGGGACGTGACGATCTTGTATCCGCCGCGCTTGAGGTTGCTCTCCCGCTCGTCGGGGTTGGTGCCGAAGGCCTTCTGCTGCTTCCACCAGGTCAGGAAGTAGTCACAGAAGAAGCCCCAGTCCGTGTGCTTGGGCGGCACGCTGACGCAGTTGTTCGGCGGCACCTTCCGCTTGAGTGTGAGCTCCTCTTTCTGGGCTTTCGCGGCGTCGTCGTCATCGACGAACCCCTCGGCGACCATCCGCTTGATCACCCAGTTGCGGCGGTTGTGGACCGCCCCCCGCTCCTTCTCGTCCTTCGACGCGGGGTCGTAGACGCTCGGTGCCCGGACCGCCGCGGCGAGCATCGCGGCCTCTTCCAGGGCGAGGTCCTTCGGGTGCTTGCTGAAGTACGCGTAGCTCGCGGCGTACACGCCGTAGGCCTTGTGGCCGAAGTACGCGATGTTCAGGTAGTTCTCGAGGATCTCGTCCTTGGTGAGCCGTTTCTCGAGCCCGATCGCGTACCGGATCTCTTTGAGCTTGCGCGCCGACGTGTCGGCGGTGACGGCTTCGCGCTCCGCGGGGGTTCGCGCGGCGTACGTCAGCGCCTGGCGCACGTACTGCATGGTCAGCGTGGAGGCGCCCTGCTTCACCTCGCCGGCGCCGCTGTTGGCGACCAGCGCGCGCAGCACGCCCTTGAGGTCAACGCCGTGGTGGTCGTAGAAGCGGGTGTCCTCGGCCGCGACGATGGCGTCGCGCATGACCGGCGCGATGTCGTCAAGGGTGACGTTCTGCCGGTTCTCCTCGTAGAAGCCGGTGATCCTGGTCTTGCCGTCGGCGGCGTACAGATAGGTGGTCTCCGGCGGCGGCACGACCTCGAGGTCGCTGGGGAGCTCCTGGAAGGAGTCGGCGCCGACTTTGGCCGCGAGGCCGGTGACGGCGAGCGCGGGGAAGGCGGCGGCCGCCAGGACCATGCCGGCGAGCAGCCCGCATATCACGAGCTTGGCGGCGCTGTTGACCAGATTCTGGTCTTTGACACGAACCACCGGACCAGAGTACGTGACGAGCGCCCACGGGGCTGTGATGCACCTGCTGGCGGGAGTGACACGCCACAACCTGTCGTACCCGTATCCATTCGGGCGCAGAATCCGTTTCGTCCAGACAGAGGGTTGGGTACTGCCGTGGAGCGGCAGCGTCGGCACCGGGACACCGGTGCCTGATCTGTCCAGGAAGTACGTTGCACCCCAATTTTCTCTGCGACGTTGCGTAGTTGGTCAACTACAGACAATGATGTACGCGTGAGCACGCAGCATGCGGGCTCACGCGTGGAGGGGATACCGGCCGAACGGTCGTTGCTGACTCGGTTACCGGTTCGTATGTTCGAACAGGGGTAGTCCGACGTTGGGGGTCGGTCGGGCTGTAGGGGGGACGAAAGAGGGGGGTCTGGTACACATGGGCCTGATCGTGGATTGGGCGAGCCAGGCGGCATGCCGGGACGGTGACCCGGACGCGTTGTTCGTGCAGGGGGCCGAGCAAAACGTCGCCAAGCGGGTCTGCCGTGGGTGCCCGGTGCGTTACGAATGCCTGGCCGACGCATTGGACAATCGCATCGAGTTCGGGGTCTGGGGCGGAATGACCGAACGGGAACGGCGGGCGCTGTTGCGACGGCACCCCGCCGTGCCGAGCTGGCGCATGCTGTTCGAGGCCGCGCTGGAATCCAAGCAACCAGTGACCTTGGCCAAGGCCGGCTGACAGGTCACATAGAGCGATCGGGGACCTCCCGGACGTGGCGGAACGGTCACCGCCACACCGGGAGGTCCCTCGCGTCTGCAGGAGCCCCGAGAGGGGTCCAGGCGGGGGCGACAGGTGGGAGGGGTTACGCCGCGAGGGATGTGCCGATGCCGCGCAGGCCCTCCAGGTCGTGCACGTCCTCCGGCTGGGCGGGAACCTCGGCGACCGGCACCGCCGGGTGGGACCGCCGGAACTGGTCGGCGATCCGCTGCTCGCGCGCCACCTGCCGTACCAGATCAGCGTGAAGTAACAGCACCTCGGCGGCGAGCGAGGCGCCGGCGGACCGCTTCCCGCCACCTGCGCCCGCACCCCCACCGGCGCCGAGCGCCTCCGCGCCGCCCGCGCTCCGCTCGGCCGACAGGTCGGGCACGGCCAGCCCGTGCACCCGGTTGAGAACCAGGCCGGCCAAGGGCATCCGCTCCTCCGACAGCCGGCCGGCGAAGTAGCCGGCTTCCCGGATCGCGTCCTGCTCGGGCGTGGCCACCACCAGAAACGCCGTCTGCCGCGCCTGCAGCACCCGGTACGTGCGTTCGGCCCGCTCGGCGAAACCGCCGAACATCGAGTCGAACGACGCCACGAACGTCGACACGTCGCTGAGCAACTGGCCACCGAGGATCTTGCGCATGGCGCGGCCGAAGACGTTCAGGGACGCGCCCATCATGCGCAGCACGCTCAGCCCGCCGGATCGCGCCGGCGCCAGCAGCATCCGCAGCATGCGACTGTCCAGGAACTTCGACAGTCGCCTCGGGGCGTCCAGGAAGTCCAGCGCCGACCGCGACGGCGGCGTGTCCACCACGATCAGATCCCAGCCTCCGTCGGCCACATCCACGGCGCTGAGCTGGGAGAGCTTCTCCATCGCCATGTACTCCTGCGTCCCCGCGAACGTCGAGCTCATCGCCTGGTAGAAGGGGTTCGCGAAGATCTCCTGCGCTTTCTCAGGCCTGGTGTGCGTCAGCACCACCTCGTCGAAGGTGCGCTTCATGTCGAGCATCATGGCGTGCAGTTGGCCGTCGCCCTCGGCCTTGACGCCGGTCACCGGCCGGGGCGTGTTGTCCAGCTCGGTCAGGCCCAACGACTGCGCCAACCGGCGGGCGGGATCGATGGTGAGCACCACCGTGCGGCGGCCGTGCCGCTCCGCCGCGCGGAGCGCGAGCGCCGCCGCCGTGGTGGTCTTGCCGACGCCGCCGGCGCCGCAGCACACCACGATGCGGATGCCCCGGTCAGCGAGGATCGCGTCCAGGTCCAGCTTCGGCGGAGTCAGATTGCGCGGCACGTGTGCGAGCGTAACCACGCGACGAGTCAGTGGCCGTGCACACCCTGGTCGGCGAGCGCGTCGGCGAGCGTGAACAGGCCCGAGAGCCCCACGCCGTCGGCGAGAAACGGCAACTCCAGGATGGGACGCCCCACCTCGTCCAACTCCTCACGCAGCCGGCCCTCCTGGGCCAGCCGCGACTGCTGGTCCCTCGCCTCGGACAGCAGGCCCGTCACCGTCGCCCGGTCGTGCGGCAGTCCGGCCGCGGCCAGGCCCCGGCTC
Organism: Micromonosporaceae bacterium; assembly: GCA_009380105.1. Lineage (GTDB taxonomy): Bacteria > Actinomycetota > Actinomycetes > Mycobacteriales > Micromonosporaceae > WHSM01. Next base: position 3,461 of record WHSM01000206.1, on the reverse strand, counting down.
AACCCGGCCTGGGTGAGCTTGGCGCCCGCCAGCAGCGGCGGCCGCGTCATGTTCACGATCACCGTGCCCACCGGCAGATCCAACTCCTCCAGCTCGCCGATGGCGTCGATCGTCTCCTGGACCGGCATGTCCTCCAGCACCGTGACCACGTGCACGGCCGTCATCGGCGAGCGCAGCAGGGCCGCGACCCCTTCGCTCTGCGACTTGATCGGCCCCACCTTCGCCAGACCGGCGACCTCGGCGGTCACGTTCAGGAACCGCCCGATCCGCCCGGTCGGAGGCGCGTCGAGCACCACCGCGTCGTACACCCGGTGGCTTTTGTCGGTACGGGTGACAGCCTCCTTCACCTTGCCCGTGAGCAGCACGTCACGCAGCCCGGGCGCGATGGTGGTGGCGAAGTCGATCGCGCCGAGCCGCTTCAGCATCCGTCCGGCGCCGCCGAGCCGGTAGAACATCTCCAGGTACTCCAGCAGCGCCTCCTCGGCGTCCACCGCGAGCGCGCGCACCTCACCGCCGTCGGGTGGCACGGCGATCTTTCTTTCCTGGTACGGAAGCGGCGGGACGTCGAACAGCTGCGCGATCCCCTGACGGCCCTCCACCTCGATCAGCAGCGTCCGGCGGCCGCCGGAGGCGAGGGTCAGCGCCATCGCGGCGGCGACGGTCGTCTTCCCGGTGCCGCCCTTGCCGGTCACCACGTGCAACCTGGCGTCCTGCCAGCCGCTGCTCGGCGCGTCACGCACGGCGCCTCCCCGCCGGCCGGCTGCCCCGCGGCGCCCAGTGCGGCGCGGCCGGGTCGGTCATGACATCTGAGCGTCGCAGACCTTCCACCCTTTCTCGTACACCAGGGCCAGCTTCGTGTTCTTCTTCTCGGTCTTGTCCCCGACCGCGACCGTCAGCGTGGTCTTCACCCTGGCCTTGGAGTCTGTCCTGGAGATCTCCTCCGGCTCCGACCAGGTCACCTTGAAACTCACGCCCGCGTCGGCGGCGTCCTTCTCGGCCCTGTTCACCGCTTTGATCGCGTCGTCGACCTCGGACTGGTCGGACTCCTTCGCGCACGTGTGCTTGAGCATGCCCTCGGCGCTCTTGTCGACGAACATGGCGGTGAGCCAGCCGTCCACCACGGAGACCGGCTCGACCAGGTCCGAACTGTCGCCGGCGTCGCTGGAGCCCGCCACCTCGGCGCCGCCGGGCCCGGACCTCCCGCCGAGCAGGAACACCCCGCCCAGACCAAGGAGCAGCAACACGACCACGCCGCTGACGAGCCCGACGACCAGCCCGGTGTGGCTTCGGCGTGTGGGTGGCGGCTGCGCTTTGTGCCTCCCCCTGTGGCCCGGGACGTCGCCGGCGAAGTCGTCACGCGGAGCGCCGAGCCCTCCGGAGGGCATCCGGAACTCTGTCGTCGGGGCCGCGTCGAAGTCGGTCGGCGCCGGGCCGGGCGGGCCGTAGCCGCCATAGCCGTCGTGGCCCGGTTGGCCAGGGATCGGTTGGCCCGGGATGGGCTGGCTGCGCGGATCTCTTGGCCCGTAGGGATCGGCGGGCCACTCATGCGGATCCCGCGCTCCGTAAGGGTCACGATGGCCATAAGGATCGCGGTCACCGTAGGGGTCGCGGTGCCCGTGAGGGTCTCGCGGTCCGTACGGGTCTCGCGCTTCGTGGGGGTCCGGCGAGGCGTGCCGTGCTGACGGAGCGTACGGATCCTGTGGCGCATGACGCGGATCGGCCGGCGCGTCGTACGGCCCATGGGGGCGATAAGGCTCCGCGTAGGACGCGCCGGAGCCGTACGGCTCCGGCTGAGCCGCTGGCCGCCGCCGGTCGCCGAACCAGTCCTCGCGCCGGCCCCTGGCGTCGCCGTCGAGCCAGGCTGCGCCGCCATCCCCGAACCCCTGGCCGGCCCCGCCGTGGTCGAACCCGTGCCCCGAGCCGTCGTGGTCGAACCCGCCGCCGGCTCCATGTTCGCCGTGGCCACGAGGCGGGCCGTACGGGTAGTCGTCATCGCGCTCATGTCCGTACGGCGGCTGACCCGGATACCCCGGGGGCTGTGTCATCGCCAGTCTTCTCCTGCTCCAGGGCGGCGGAGGCGCCGCCACTGTCGGAGAGTAGCGGGCGGCGGCGACTGGCCGTGCTCATGCCGGCGTGGCGTGCGCCCGGGCCGTGCCCCGCTTCCCGTGCTGGCCCGTGCCCAGCTAGCTCCCGACGTCCAGGTCGCAGATCTTCCAGCCCGATTCGTCGACCAGTTCGAAGGTCCAGGTGCTACTGCTGCTCCTGCCTTGATACTCGACTGAGACATCCACGCTGACCTTGGCGTCGCTGCCGGTCTCGGAGACCTTGCGCACGTTGTTCCAGCTCGCCTTGACGCTCGAGTTGTCGGTGGAGGAGCCGTCGCCGAAGGAGTTGTCGTACTGCCGGCGGCTCTGGTCCTTCCACCGGTCGCAGATGTAGTCCTCGGCCTCGGAGAAGTCCCGGTCGTCGAAGGCGGCCTTCATGAAGGCCGTCACGGCGCCCTCCGGAGTGGAGGTGGCGCCGATGCTGCCCCCGAGGAACACCAGCGCGGCGCCGCCGATGCACAGCAACGCCACGAGCCCGCCGATGATGCCGACGATCAGCCCGACGTTGCTCTTCTTCGGCGTGGGCGGTGGAAACGCTGGCGGCGGCATGCCGCCGCCGGGCGGGCCGTAGCCAGGCTGGCCGTATCCCGCGGGCGGGCCGTAGCCGGGCGGGCCGCTCGGTTGACCGTACGGGTCACCGCCGTACCCGCCGCCGGGCGGACCGCTGGGCTGGCCGTAGGGATCTCCGTACCCGCCGCCGGGCGGGCCACCGGGCTGACCGTACGGGTCACCGCCGTACCCGCCGCCGGGCTGCTGGCCGTAAGGGTCATAGCCCCCGCCGCCGGGTGGGCCGTAGTAACCGGGTGGTTGTGACATCTCCTCCCCCGTGGGGTGGACGGTCCTCGGATGCGCCGCCCCCGGGGCGACGCCAAGAACAAATGGGCAGGGAGCCCGGATCAGGCGATGGCGCCCGGCCGGGAGTGTGGGTCAGTCGATCGCTGTCACGGTGAGCCACCGTGGCGCGAAGACTATTCCCCCTCAGGCGGCCGCGTCCAACCTGACGTGCGCAGATTACGGCCGACTTGGGGGCTGTTGCGGCATCTCGTCGGGCGATTCAGCGCTAAATCACCCCACTTGCCAGGTATCCCACGACGACGCCCAGCAGGAAGCAGACACCTCCGGTCACAGCGAGTAGCGCGATCGGAAGCTTCCGACCCTGCCGGCTTCCGGGCGCCGGAGCGGCCCGATAGCCCTCGCCGGTCCGTTGACCCTCGGGGATGCCTCCGCGGCCGTACGTGGTCGGCGCTCCATATGCGCCGCCTCGGGGAGCCGGCCCTGCGCTGGCGGGCGGACCGGGCGGCGCCGGCGCGGCGGGCACGCGAGCGCTCGCGGCGCCGGTTGCCCGCCCGCGCGCCG
>WHSM01000481.1 GCA_009380105.1 Micromonosporaceae bacterium | reverse complement strand
CGCGTTCGACGGCTTCGACGCCGACCTGGCTGGGCAGTTGGCCCGGGGTGTGCGACGCGCCGCCGACGCTGTGGACAGCGGGGCCGCGGAGCGGGTGCTGGATCGTTGGGTCACCGTCGCCGAATCCGCCAAACTCAGCGAGTGACCATCAGGATCGCTGTTTCGGGTGCGAAACCGCATGGTTGCGGCGGAATCGTACCCAGAATCACGATCTTGAATGCGCCGAGCGGCGCCGCGCCGCGACACACGGCGCCACCTCCCGCACGTGCGGCGCTCGGCGTGGCACCGTCACAGCATGAATGGTGTAGCGCCACTGTTGCGTGAGCTCTACTGCTTCACCTGCGCCAAGAAGGCGCTGTTCGAGCAGCCGCCATGCGTCGACGGCCACGGCGCGGAGTGCGACGAGTGGGCCTGCGCCGTCTGCGGCGCTGCGGTGGTCGCCGGATCGTTGACCATCACCGTGGAGCGCCACGGCCGTCGGGTCTCACGCCGGATCGACATCCACCGCGCCGCGTAGCGCAGGCGCCGCCGCGTAGCGCAAGCACGCGACGCTGCTCACTCCAGGCCGCGGCGCGCTCCGGTGTAGTACTCGAAGAGCAGGCCGCCCGTGGCCAGCAGGAGCGCGATCACACCGACAGCGATCAGCCACCACATCCAGAACACGATGCCGACCCCGACCACGGACGCGGCCAGCGCCAGGCCGAACGGCCAGTAGCTGCCAGGGCTGAAGAAGCCGATCTCCCCTGCGCCTTCGGTGATGTCAGCGTCGCGGTCCTCTGGCCTCGGCTCGATCCGGCGCGCGACGAACCCGAAGTACAGCCCGCACATCGCCAGCAGGGTCCCCGAGAGAATCAGCCCGATAGTGCCGATCCACTCGACGGCGCCGAGCTCGAAGTCGGTCCACCAGGCGTATCCGGCGGCGGTGAGGTACAGGAACAGCGCGACGCCGTTGAAGATCCGACCCTCAGTCCTCATTCCCGACTCACTTCTGCATCGCGCGCGGTGGCGTCGCGCTTGGTGTCGTAGGGCCTGGTGGTGATCGCGTACCGGGCGTCGCCGGAGTACCCGATGCCTTCGAGCGCCTCCGGCGTGGACCTGCCCGCGGAGCGGAGGTTGAGGAACGTGTCGTAGTCGGCGGGGCTGACCGCCCGAACCTCGAAGTTCATCATCGAGTGGAACGCGCCGCACAGCTCCGCGCACCGGCCGACGTACTCGCCCTTCTGCTTGACCGTGACCTCGAACTCGTTCGTGTAACCGGGCATCACGTCGCGCTTGAACAGCAGCTCGGGCACCCAGAAGGAGTGGATGACGTCCTTGCTCTCCTCCACGAAGCGGATGGTGCGGTCCGTGGGGATCACCAGGACCGGGACGTAGTCGCTGTGGCCGGTCTCGGTGATGACCTCGCCGGACTGGTCCTCAGTGCCGGTGTAGCGGAACTGCCAGTTCCACTTGAAGGCCACCACCTCGACGGTGACGTCCGGACGCTCGGAGCGCTTTTCCACGTACGTCTGGATGATCGCCGTGTAGTAGAACAACACTGCGATGATCAGGAACGGGATCACCGTGTACAGCACTTCGATCGGCATGTTGTACCGGGTCTGCGGCGGCAGCTCCTCGCCCTTCTTCCGGTAGCGCACCACGCACCAGAAGATCAGAGCCCACACGAACACGCCGACGGCGAGGGCGGCGACCACGGAGCCGATCCAGAGGTCGTACATCTGCTCGGCCTGCGGGGTGACGCCTTTGGGCCACCCGAATGCGAACGCGTCCTTCGACGAGCAACCCGCCAGCAAGATCAGCGACCCGAACCCGACGAGCGCCGCGGCGAGCCGCCTACGCGTTGCTGCTGCGCTCCGCCGAGCGGAAGGGCATGCGACCACCTGCTCCTGCCTTCCTTCGCTGTGACTCCGCGACGATAAGCGGAAGCCGCCGGCCCGATCACTCGGCGCCGCGCACGCTCCGCCCTCGCTGTGGTGGCAGATTACTCGACCTCGACGCCCCCGACGGGCTCGGGGGTTGGCTCGGAGTCCGAACCGGCGCTCAGGCCGACAGGCGGTCGCGCACCTCGTCGGCGGCCTCGTCGCCGTACGACTCGGCGAGCCGCTTGCAGAACTCGTCCCGGCCCACCGCGTACTCCTGGGTGCCCACGGTTTCCAGAATCAATGCCGCGAGCAGGTTGCCCACCTGGGCCGAGCGCTCCAGCGACAGCCCCCAACCGACCGCGGAGAGGAAGCCGGCGCGGAAGCCGTCACCGACGCCCGTCGGGTCCTGGGGCTGCACCCCAGCGGCTACCGGCACCCGGATCGGCGCGATGTCCCGGCCGGTGATCTCGACGCCGTCCCCGCCCAGGGTGGTGACGCGCAGCTCCACCCGCTCGAGCACCTCGACGTCGGACATGCCGGTCTTGGACTCCAGCAGCCCTTTCTCGTAGTCGTTGGTGAACAGGTACGCCGCGCCGTCGACGAGCTGGCTGATCTGCTCGCCCGGCATGCGGGCCATCTGCTGGGAGGGGTCTGCGGCGAACGGGTAGCCGCGCTGGCGGCACTCCTCGGTGTGTCGGAGCATCGCGTCGGGGTCATTCGGGCTGATGACCACGAGGTCCAGGCCGCCGAACCGCTCCGCCACGGGCTCCAGCTCGATGCTGCGCGCCTCGGCCATCGCGCCGGCGTAGAAGGAGGCGATCTGGCACATCTCGTCATCGGTGGTGCACACGAAGCGCGCGGTGTGCGCGACCTCGCTCACGTGCACCGACTCGCAGTCGACGCCGTGGCGCTCGAGCCAGGAGCGGTAGTCGGCGAAGTCCATGCCGACCGCGCCCACGAGCACCGGGCTGAGCCCCAGCTGCGCCATGCCGAAGGCGATGTTGGCCCCGATGCCGCCGCGGCGCACCACCAGATCGTCGACGAGGAACGACAGCGACACCTTGTCGAGCTGGTCGGCGAGCAACTGCTCTCCGAATTTGCCCGGGAAGTGCATCAGATGGTCAGTGGCGATCGAGCCGGTGACGGCGATCTTCATGAGGCGAGTCCCTGGTCGAGGTCGGGGCCGGAGGTCGGGTCGCGG
>WHSM01000560.1 GCA_009380105.1 Micromonosporaceae bacterium | reverse complement strand
GCGTGCCGCTCGCTCTCTACCGCGACGCGCAGCGCCGGGATCCGGATCGCCCGCGCCTCCGGCTCCACCAGGTGCAGGTGCGGCCTGGGGCGGGCGTGCAGCACCCACCTCACGTGGCGCCGGCGGGAGCGCACCACGAGCACCGACACGGCCGCGAGCAGCGCCGCCACCCCGCCGAGCCACAGGCCGGCCCGGGCTCCGTACCGCTCAGAGAGCCAGCCCACCAGCGGCGCGCACACCGGGTTCGAGCCGAGGAACACCATCACGTACAGCGACATCACCCGACCCCGGTACTCCGGCTCGGTGCCAAGCTGGACCCGCTGGTTCGCCGCCTGCGCGAAGTAGATCATCGTGAACCCGACCGCGAGCAGCAGCACGGCAGCGGTGAGGTACGTGGGCGAGAACCCGACGGCCAGCTCCAGCACCCCGAAGGCGAGCGCGCCGCCGATCAGGACGTACACCGAAGGACGGCCGCGCCGACCGGTGCCGGCGAACGCCCCGGCGAGCGCACCCAGCGCCAGCGCCGAGGAGAGCAGGCCGAACGACGCGGCGCCCCGGCCGAACTCGGTCTTCGACAGCAGCGCCAGAGTGATCTGGAAGTTGAAGCCGAGCCCTCCGATGACCAGCACCAGCGCCAACGGCAGCAGCAGGTCCGGCCGGCGTCGCACATACGCCAGGCCGTCGGAGATCCGGGCGGTGCGGGGCCGGATCGCGGCCCGGTTCAGCGTCGCCGGATTGATCATCAGCATGGCGGCCAGCGGAGCCAGGTACGTCAACGTGTTGAGCATGATCACCGGCCCGGTGTCCAGCCATGCGATCAGCAGCCCGGCGATGGCCGGCCCGACGATCCGGGCGGTGTTGAAGACCGCAGCGTTGAGCGAGAGCGCGTTGGGAAGCAGTTTCGTGCCGACCAGTTCGCTGACGAACGCCTGCCGGGTCGGCACCTCCAGGGCGCTCACGGTCCCGAAGCTGGCCGCGAACACGAACACGTGCCACAGCTGCACGGTCCCGGTCACCACCAGCAGGCCCAGGGTGAACGCGAGGACCGCCCAGGTGGCGTTGGCGATGATGATCAGGCGGCGCTTGTCGTGCCGGTCGGCGAGTTTGCCGCCGTAAAGGCTGAGGAGCAGCACCGGGGTGAACTGCAGCGCCAGCACCACGCCGAGGGCCGTGCCGGAGTCGTTGGACAGCTGCAGCACCAGCCAGTCCTGCGCGATGAACTGCATCCAGGTGCCGATGAGGGAGACGATCTGACCGCCGACGAAGAGTCGGTAGTTGCGTACTCTCAGGGATCGGAAGGTGTCGGCGATCTTCGTTCGCATCGTGGGTTGAACGCCTCCTCGCGGTACGTGCGGACCATCGTCTGTGACGGTCCGGCTGCCGCGATCGCGAAGCGCTCGCTCGTCGGCACGGCCGTGGCCCGGGTCAGGCGCGCGCGATCCGGTCGAGAATCTCCGCCGCCTGCCGCAGCGTCGCCCGTTCGTCCGGGGTCAACTCTGCCAACCGTTGGGCCAACCACGCCTCCCGCGCCCTGCGAGCCTGTCGCAGCACCTCGCGCCCCTGCTCGGTCGGCGCCAGGATCACCTGGCGGCGGTCGGTCGGGTGCGGCGTGCGCTGCACGAACCCGCCGGCCTCCAACTTCGCCACGATCTTGGTGATCGTGGGCGGGCGCACCCGCTCGGCGTCGGCGAGCTCCCTCGGCGTCATGGCGCCGGCGAGATCGAGGCTGCCGAGCGCCGAGAACTGCCCCGGGGTGAGCTCGCCCACCGGTCGGGTGGCGCGCATCCTGCGACTCACCATGGTGATGGCGCCCCGCAGCGTCGCCGCGAGGGCAACCGCGGAGATCCGCTTGGCGGTCGTTGGCCGGGCCGTCACGATGATTAGCCTAGCTCATTAGTTTGGCTAACGACTCGTGTCGCCGCTCACAGCGACAGCGCCAGGCCGGCGACCCTCAGGACGCGAGCAGCAAGGCGACGAGCAGCACCGCCAGCGCAACGGCGAGAACCCGCACCAGCACCACCGAGTGCCGCCGCCACCGCGCGTCCCACCAGTCGGCGTCCGTGTGGTGGCGGCCCAGCGCCATCCATGCTCGACCCAGGCCGAAGCCAAGCCCGACCAGCAGGGCCTGCGGCCAGGTGGTGATCAGCAGCGTGGACACGAGCGCGATGTACGGCAGGTTGCTCGGCATGTGGGTGCGCATGCCGGTGCCCATCTCATATCCGAACTGAAGCGCG
>WHSM01000296.1 GCA_009380105.1 Micromonosporaceae bacterium | reverse complement strand
GCTGCACCGCGGCCTGCGCCGACTCCACAGGCGTCTGGAAGCAGCGGCGCCGGCCGCCTCGGAGCTGTCCGTGGGGGAGGTGAGCCATGGCGAGCGGTAGCCCGGAGCGGAGCGGGAGCGGGCGGCGGCCGGAGAGCAGGCTCGCCGAGGAGTTGCGCGAGCTGAGCCGGGACCTGTGTGACCTGGGTCGAGACCTGCGCGTGCCGCCGCTCGGCGACGGGTTCGCCGACGCGGTGATGGCCCGGGTCGCCGAGGAGCCGACGCCCGCGCCGCGGGGTGCCTGGGCGACGGCGCTCGCCGAGTGGGCGCGGCAGCGGTGGCGGCTGCTCGTCGCCTCGCTGCTGGGCGGGCTGCTGGTGCTCTCGCTCAGCGCGCCGGTGCGCGCGACGGTGGCGCAGTGGTTCGGCTTCGGCGGCGTGGTGGTCGGCCCGGCGCAGGGCCCGGCGCCGTCGTCCGCGCCGCCGCCACCGCTCGCCCAGGGCGACCTGACGCTGGCCGAGGCGGAGCGGCTGGTCGAGTTCGAGCCGCTGCTGCCGAAGGAGCTCGGCCCGCCGGACGGCGTCGAGGTCTCCGCCGACCGCCGGGTGCTGTCCATGACCTGGAGCGGCGGGCCTGACGGGGTGCTGCGGCTCGACCAGTTCGACGGGCGGATCGACCCCAGGTTCTACAAGTCGTTGCACGGCTCGGCCGAGTACGGCGACGTCCGCACCGAGCTCGGGACCGGCCAAGGGCTGTGGTTCCCGCGGCCACACGAGGTGGTCGTGGCCGGCCCGGGCGGCGAGCCGCGCACCTCCGAGGCCCGCCTAGCTGGCCACACGCTGATCTGGCAGTCCCACGACATCACCCTGCGCCTGGAAGGCGACATGAACCGCCAACGCGCGGTCACGATCGCCGAATCAACCCGCTGAGGGGCGGGTCGGGAACTCGTACCCCCGTGATCGGTGTAGTAGAGGCAACCCACCGGAAGGGGACAGCCATGGCTCACGCCGGACGCTACCTGTCAGCTCTCGTCGTGGCGCTCGCCACCGTGGCGTGGGGACCGCTGCCGGCGCAGGCCGGCGGCCCGACCAGTGTGCTGCTGGTGTCGCAGAAGCACGCCAAGACCGCGTCGCTGCACTACAACGACGCCGTCTACTCCGACCTCAGCAAGCTGGTCAGCGCCGACGGCTCCACGCTCAGCCAGAGCGGCCCACGGCACGCCGACGGCGGCCACACAGTGGTCACCCTGACCTGGCTGCGGCATGACGTGCACGTGTGGCGGTTCGACCAGGTGTACGTCGACGCCCGCGGTGGCCCGCGGATCGCCACCCAGATGCTCGAGACGGTCGGCCAGAGCCACGACCACGAGGCGCCGGTCGTCTGGCACGACGCCCGGGGCCCCGAGCGCGTGCTGCGGCTGTTCGACAAGCTGGGGCTGTTGACGGCCGAAGGCCGGGACCAGTCGGCGTACGAGCGCGCCACGTCCGGCGCCGGGTCTGCCTCGCCGGACGCCGTCGCCGGGGACGGGCGTCCCGCTGCGCGGTCGTTCCAGGCGGACAACAGCCGGCTGTGGAGTCTGTACGGCCTCGTGGCGGGAGTCCTGCTCACCGTCGCCGGGAGTCGGCTGCTCGCCGGGCGACGGTTGCTCGCCGGGCGACGGTTGCTCGCCGGGCGACGGCGCCCGACGCGGCAGCGCTCCGCCCAAACCGTCACAGATCTTGGAGTCTTTCCGCCGCCCTGACGACGGAGAACCTCCAAGATCGCGCGACGCGCGTGGTCGGCGGGCCGGACGTGGTCCTCACCAGCGACGGTTTTAGGCTGACCGGTGATGGATTCGCGCACCGGTCTGCCCGTGGTCGGCATGGTGGGGGGCGGGCAACTGGCCCGCATGACCCACCAGGCCGCGATTCCGCTCGGGCAGTCGCTCCGGGTGCTGGTCACCGCCACCGATGACTCGGCGGCGCTGGTCGCCGGTGACGTGCGGATCGGCGACCACAACGACCTGGAAGCGCTGCGGGCGTTCGCCAAGGGCGTCGACGTGCTCACCTTCGACCACGAACACGTGCCGAACCAGCACGTGCGCGCTCTCGCCGAGGTCGGTGTCACGGTGCGGCCGGGCGCCGGCGCGCTGATCTGCGCCCAGGACAAGGGTGTGATGCGGGAGCGGCTGACCGGGCTCGGCTTGCCGGCGCCGCGCTGGGCGGCCGTCTCCAGCGTCGCGGAGATCGAGAAGTTCGCTGCCGCGTCCGCCGCTGGCTGGCCCGTCGTGGCCAAGGCCGTTCGCGGTGGGTACGACGGCAAAGGCGTCTGGATGCTCGCGGACCCCGCCGAGGCGGCCGAGCTGATCGCGGCAGGTGTGGACCTGATCGTCGAGGACAAGGTCACCTTGCGCCGGGAGTTGGCCGCTGTCGTCGCGCGCTCGCCGTTCGGGCAGGTCGCGGCGTACCCGGTGGTGGAGACGGTGCAGCGGGACGGGATCTGCGTCGAGGTGCTCGCCCCGGCCCCGGACCTGAGCGACGAGGCTGCCGTCGCGGCGCAGCAGCTCGCGATCCGGGTGGCGAGCGCGCTGGATGTGGTCGGGGTGTTGGCCGTGGAGCTGTTCGACACCCCGGAAGGCCTGTTGATCAACGAGCTGGCGATGCGGCCGCACAACTCGGCCCACTGGACCATCGAGGGCACGCGGACCAGCCAGTTCGAGCAGCATCTGCGCGCGGTGCTGGACTATCCCCTGGGCGACACGTCGCTCACGGCGCCCGCGATCTGCATGGCGAACGTGCTGGGCGGCGAGCCAGGGGGGATGGGCCTGGACGAGCGGCTGCACCATCTGTTCGCGGCCGATCCCGGAGCCAAGGTCCACCTGTACGGCAAGGCAGTACGCCCGGCACGCAAGATCGGCCACGTCACCGTGATGGGGGAGAACATGGCCGAGGCGCGGAAACGGGCCGTCCGCGCAGCCGAATGGCTACACAAAGCCAAGCACAAGTAGCGACGCACCCTCCCCTCCTTCCTTCCTTCCCTCCCTCCGTCCCGCCCCCCTCCCGCAGGCGCACGACGCCACGGTTTGTCGATTTCTTGTTACTTCGAGAGGCGGGGTGAAGCAACAAGTAATCGATAAACCGTGGTCCAGGGGGCGAGTGGCCGGCTTGTCGATCTCCACACGCGTCCCTCGCGGTTGCGCCGGCCGGCCCGAGTAGGGTCGGCATCGGACTGACCAGCGAACCAGAGGGAGAGCGCGGTGGCGGCTGCGGAACCGGGTGATCGGTCGGCCCACGTGGGCGTGATCATGGGCAGCGACTCGGACTGGCCCACCATGCAGGGCGCGGCCGAGGTTCTGGACGAGTTCGCCGTGGCGTACGAGGTGCACGTGGTATCCGCCCACCGCACTCCGCAGCGGATGCTCGACTACGCGACGGCGGCCGCCGATCGCGGCCTCAAGGTGATCATCGCCGGGGCCGGCGGGGCGGCTCACCTGCCCGGCATGGTCGCCTCAGCCACCCCGCTGCCGGTGATCGGTGTGCCGGTGCCGTTGAAGCACCTCGACGGCATGGACTCGCTGCTGTCGATCGCGCAGATGCCGGCCGGTGTCCCGGTGGCGACCGTGTCGGTCGCGGGCGGGCGCAACGCGGGGCTGCTCGCGGTGCGAATTCTGGGCGCGGCGGACACTGAGTTGCGCCAGCGGATGAGCGCGTACCAGGCCGGCTTGGCGCGACTGGTGGAGCAGAAGGACAGCGCGTTGCGCGCCCGTCTGGGCAGTCAGGCCCGCGCATGACGGGCGCGGCCCCAGACCTACGCGTGACAGGCGTGAGCCCGGAGGCCGTTGTCTTCGACTGCGACGGCGTGCTGGTCGACTCGGAACCACTGTCCAACGCGATCTTCGCTCAGGTGATCACCGAAGAGGGCCTGCTGACCACCTTCGAGGACTCGGTGCGCCTTTACCTGGGTCGCTCGAACGCGGAGAGCGCGGCGCAGATCGAGGCGGCGTTGGGTCGGCCGCTGCGCACGGATCTGATCGGCGAGTACGAGCGGCGTGCCGCTGCGGCCTTCTGCAAGGAGTTGACCGCTGTGCCGGGCGTGCGGGAGCTGCTCGACGAGTTGGCCGCCGCCGGCACGCCGCGTTGCGTCGCCTCCAGCGGCACGCCGGAAGAGATCGCGCTCCGTCTGGAGATCACCAGGCTGGGCCATTACTTCGGCGACCACGTCTACAGCGCCTCGATGGTGCCGCGCGGCAAGCCCGAGCCTGAACTGTTCCTCCACGCCGCCGCCCAGCTCGGCGTCGACCCGGCGCAGTGCGTGCTGATCGAGGACAGCCGCTACGGGGTGCGAGGCGGCAAGGCCGCCGGGATGACGGTGATCGGCATGGCGGCTCTGGTGTCGGCTGAGGATCTGCGCGCGGCGGGAGCCGATCACGTCGTCGACGAGATGCCGCAGGTCCGCAAGCTGCTCGGCCTGTAGCCACGGCGCCCGGGTATGCGGCAAGCTTCATAGCGCGTCGATCCGGTCGGCCGTGGGCCGTGGGCCCGGGTTTCGAGGGAGCGAGAAGATGCCAGACGCCGGAGCACCCCACGCGTACCCGCACGCCACGTTCACCGACCCCACCCCGTACGGCTATGTGCACGCGGGATTCACGGTCGACCCACCCCGGCGCGCTCCAGTGGTGCGCCGGAGCAAGGCACGCGACAACACGATGGCGCGACTCGCCGCCCTCGCCCGTCGTTTCGACGACCTGCCTCAGGTCGTGAAAGCCACCGTGTTCCGGGCGATCTTCATGCCGCCGATCAAGGGGGCGCCCCGCTTCGACGTCGTCCTGCTCGTCCGCACCACCTCACCCGAGGTGATCAGTGACGTCCAGGCATCCGAGCCGTACGCCGAGCTCGGGGCGGATTCGGTGATCACCGCGTACAACTCGCGGCGCATCGGCGCCACCGAGCCCTTCGCCCCGGATGTCACCGACGCTGGCGCCGACGCGTTCACGTCGGCGAGCTATCTGTTCAACCATTTCACCGCGCCAGACCCCGACCAGGCCGTCACCGCGTGGGAGAGCCTCACGGGCTGGTACCTGGCCAAGACCGGCGTCGACAACTCCACCCTGCTCCGGCCGGACGACAGCGCCCCGTACGCCGTCATCAACTACGTCCGCCTACCTGACAATCCACCTCGCTTCCTGCTCAACCAGCTACTGCGGCCCAGCTTCATCACCTTCGTGCGCGCGACGCTCCGCGAAAATGGCATGGCCGCCCTCCCGGTGTTCTTCAAACCGATCAGCGAAGCAGTCTGATTCCTGCGCGGGCTGTGACCGGCTCATGCGCTTCGCGTAGGCCGTGCCGCCCGCCCGCTCACTGGACGCAGAACTCGTTGCCCTCCGGATCCCGCATCACGACGCACCGGCCGGTCGGCTCGTTCACCTCGCGCAGCACGGTGGCGCCGGCGTCGGCGAGGACAGCCACGTGCTCGGTCACCATTCGCCAGCGCTCCTCGGTGCGCTCTTCCGGCGCACTGACGTGGACGTCGAGATGCACCCGGTTCTTGGCGGCCTTCGGCTCCGGAACCCGCTGGAAGAACAGGCGCGGACCGACCCCCTCGGGATCGATCGCCGCGGCCAGGTCGTCGCGCTTCTCCTCGGGCAGCCCGATCGAGTCGGCGAACGCGTCCCACGTGTCGAAGCCGGGCGGGGGCGGCTGCTCGATGTACCCGAGGGCGAGCGCCCAGAACTCCGCGAGCTTCCTCGGCTCCGCCGCGTCGAACGTCACCTGAAATCCGATAGCCATGCTGCTCCTCCCGGTCGCCGGTCCGGCG
>WHSM01000058.1 GCA_009380105.1 Micromonosporaceae bacterium | reverse complement strand
CTGGCGGCGCGTCTGTGTCCCGGCGCCGCGTCCGGCGGCGCTCGCGGTGCCGGTTCTCGGCACGACGGATCTCCGTGTCGTCTCCGACAGCGGTCCTTGTGATGGCGGGCGCGGCGGCGTACGCCGGCACGGGGAACCTGGCTCGCCGCCGCGCCTCGCCTCTCCTCCTCATCCGGGCCCAGGGCCATAGCCGAACCGCGCCCGGGCGGGTTCATGCGTGTGAATCAAGGTCACGCATCTGTTAGGAACAACGACGCTGCGTCGATGAGGCATCGGCTTTGTCGGCTACTTGTCAACCGGTTGTCGCCCGAGGTCGCCAGGTTTCTGCCGGAATCCCCCGTAATCCTCCTGATGGAAGGCAATCCCACGCCGTGACGCGACGGCGAGGCGACTGCATGCCCGCGCGCCCCTCTCGTTACGCTCGCGGTTCAGGCACTGGCTGGCGCAGGGCGGCGGCCGACACAGCGGCAACACAGGGAGCGAGATCGTGGCGACCATCGAAGGCATCGTCGGCCGGGAGATCCTGGACTCGCGGGGCAACCCCACCGTCGAGGTGGAGGTCGCGCTCGCCGACGGTGTGGTGGCGCGCGCGGCGGCGCCGTCCGGCGCCTCGACCGGTCAGTTCGAAGCGAACGAGCTGCGGGACGGCGACGACGGCCGGTACGGCGGCAAGGGCGTGGAGTCGGCCGTGTCGAACGTCGCCGCGATCGCCGACGAGCTGCGGGGTCAGGAAGCCAGCGACCAGCGGATGATCGACCAGCTCATGCTCGACCTCGACGGCACGCCCGACAAGAGCAGCCTCGGCGCCAACGCCATCCTCGGCGTGTCGCTCGCGGTCGCGAAGGCGGCCGCCGAGTCGGCCCGGCTGCCGCTGTTCCGGTACCTGGGCGGCCCGAACGCGCACCTGCTACCGGTGCCGATGCTCAACATCCTCAACGGCGGCGCGCACGCTGACAGCAACGTTGACGTGCAGGAGTTCATGATCGCTCCGGTCGGCGCGCCGACGTTCCGGGAGGCGCTGCGCTGGGGCGCGGAGACCTACCACGCCTTGAAGCAGGTGCTGCGGAGCAAGGGCCTGTCCACCGGCCTCGGCGACGAAGGCGGATTCGCGCCGAACCTGGACAGCAACCGGGACGCGCTGGACCTGATCGCCGTCGCCGTCGAAGAGGCGGGCTTCGAGCTCGGGACCGACATCGTGCTCGCGCTGGACGTGGCCGCCACCGAGTTCCACGACGACGGGGAGTACCAGTTCGAGGGCGGCGCCGCCTCTGCCCAGGAGATGATCGACTACTACGCCGACCTGGTGGACGCGTACCCGATCGTCTCCATCGAAGACCCCCTCGACGAGGAGGACTGGGAAGGCTGGGTGGCGCTCACCGCTGACCTCGGCGACCGGGTGCAGCTGGTCGGCGACGACCTGTTCGTCACCAACCCGGAGCGGATCGCCCGCGGCATCAACAGCGCCGCCGGCAACGCGGTGCTGGTGAAGGTGAACCAGATCGGCTCGCTCACCGAGACCTTCGACGCAGTCGACCTCGCGCACCGCAACGCGTACCGCTGCATGATGAGCCACCGTTCCGGCGAGACCGAGGACACCACGATCGCCGACCTGGCCGTCGCCACCGGCTGCGGCCAGATCAAGACCGGCGCCCCGGCCCGCTCGGAGCGGGTCGCCAAGTACAACCAGCTGCTGCGGATCGAAGAGGAGCTCGACGACGCCGCCCGCTACGCCGGCGCCGACGCGTTCCCGCGGCACGCGCTCGCTGACGAGGTCGAGGAGTAGGAGTTGGCACAGCGTCGCACACCGAGCGGCCAGGGGCCTGGCCGGTCCGGGCCGCGCAGGCCCTCCGCCAGCGGCGCGTCCCGAGGCTCCGGCGCCCGTGGCGACGCCGGCCGGTCGGGGCGCGGCTCCGGGGAGAACTCCAGGTCCGCCGACCGGCCCGCGGCCCGGCGCACGGCGGCGTCCCGGGCAGGCGGCGCCAAGCGCACCCGGGCGCCCAGGCCCAAGGGCCGGTTCACCGGTCGCGCGGCGATCCTCGCGTTGGTGCTGTCCGCGCTCGTGCTGGCGTACGCGTATCCGGTGCGCACGTACGTCTCGCAGCTGGCCCAGATCGAGCGGCTGTCGGAGTCGCAGGACGCCCAGAAGAAGCGGATCACCAAGCTGGAAGAAGAGCTCGACAAGTGGGACGACCCGGAGTACGTGCGGGCTCAGGCGCGTAGCCGGCTGACGTACATCCGGCCGGACGAGGTGCCGTACGTGGTGATGGACTCCCGGGACAGCGCCAAGGGCGAGGACGGCGCGGACGACAAGGCGGGAGCCGGCGGCGACGCCTGGTACGACCGGATGTGGGGCAGCGTCGCGGCGAGCGACAGAGGCAAACGGCAGGGCCGGTGAGCGAGCCGACCGATCAGCATGAGCCGCTCAGCGAGGCCGATGTGGCCGCCGTGGCGGCGCAGTTGGGCCGTCCGCCGCGTGCGATCCACGAGATCGGGCACCGCTGCCCGTGTGGGCTGCCGGATGTGGTGACCACGTCGCCGCGGCTGCCGGACGGCACGCCGTTCCCGACGCTGTACTACCTCACCTGTCCCCGGGCCACCAGCGCGGTCAGCCGTCTGGAGGCGACCGGGACGATGGCGGAGATGACCGAGCGTCTGGCCGAGGACCCCGATCTCGCCGCCCGGTACCGGGCTGCCCACGAGGACTACCTGCGCCGGCGCGCGGAGATCGGCGAGGCGCCGGAGATCGACGGGATCTCCGCGGGCGGCATGCCGGAGCGGGTCAAGTGCCTGCACGTCCATCTCGGGCACGCGCTGGCCGTCGGCCCGGGCGTGAACCCGTTCGGCGACGAGGTGCGAGCCGGGATCGGTCCCTGGTGGGAAGGCGGCCCGTGCGTCAGGCCGGAGGCGGCCGGCCAGACGAGGGGGCGTGGCGCATGACCCGGGTGGCCGCGATCGACTGCGGCACCAACTCGATCCGGCTCCTGGTCGCGGACCTCGGCGAGGCCGCCCGAAGCGGCGGAGGCGCCGGGGACGGCGGAGGGGCCCGAGGCAGCGGAGGCGCCGGGGACGGCGCGTTCACCGACGTGGTGCGGCGCATGGAGATCGTCCGGCTCGGCCAGGACGTCGACCGCACCGGCCGGTTGGCGGCCGACGCGCTCGCCCGCACCCGCGCCGCTCTGGCCGACTACGCCGCCCAGCTCCGCGACCTCGGCGCCGAGCGGGTGCGGATGGTGGCCACGAGCGCCACCCGCGACGCCGAGAACGCCGAGGAGTTCCACGCGATGGTGACCGAGGTGCTCGGAGCGGCGCCGGAGGTGGTCACCGGGCAGGAGGAGGCGCACCTTTCGTTCATCGGCGCGGTGCGGGGCGCTCCTGCCGACGCGGAGCCGCCGTACCTGGTCGTGGACATCGGCGGCGGCTCCACCGAGTTCGTGCGGGGCACGCGGGACGCCGAGGCGGCGATCAGCGTCGACATCGGCTGCGTGCGGATGACCGAACGGCACCTGCGCGGCGACCCGCCGAACCCCGCGGAGATCGCCGCCGCGGAGGCGGACGTCGCGGAGGCGGTGCGCCGGGCGCTGGCGGCCGTGTCGGGGAAGCGGGCCCGCACCCTGGTCGGCCTCGCGGGTTCTGTCACCACCGTCGCCGGCATCGCTCTGAACCTTCCTGAGTACGACTCAGAGGCGATCCACCACGCCGAGATCGGCTACGACGCGGTCGCCGAGGTCACCGCCGAGCTGCTCAGGAGCACCCGGGAGCAGCGGTTGGCGATCGGCGTGATGCACCCGGGGCGGGCCGACGTGATCGCGGGCGGCGCGCTGATCCTGCGGGTGATCATGGAACAGGTCAGCGCCGCGTCGGTGATCGCCAGCGAACACGACATCCTCGACGGCATCGCGCTCTCGCTCGCCTAGCGCCACCCTCACCTAGCGCCACGTTTTGTCGACTTTTGGCTGCTTCCCGCCGTCGCCATGACCGCCAGTTAGCGGTAAATGGCGGTCAAGGGGGGTTACGTCACCCCTGCGAAGCGTTCTACGTCTTTGGTGGCGCCTGAGACGATCAGTAGGTCGCCTTGTTCTACTACCGTTTCTGGGCGGGCGTATGTGAAGTCTCGGCCTGGGGTTTTCACGCCTACTACCGTGACGCCGTACTTGCTGCGTAGAGCCGACTCGGCGAGGGTGCGGCCGGCGGCCTCCTCGGGCGCGCGGGTCTTGACGATGGCGTACCCGTCGTCGAACTCGATGAAGTCGATCATCTTGCCGGTGACCAGGTGCGCGACGCGTTCCCCCATCGCGGCCTCCGGATAGACCACGTGGTGGGCGCCGATCCGGCGCAGCATCTGGCCGTGCTTGGCGGTGATCGCCTTGGCCCAGACCTCGGGGACGTCGAGGTCGACGAGGTTGATCACGGTGAGCGCGCTCGCCTCGATGTCGGTGCCGATCCCGACCACGGCGCGGGGGAAGTCCGTCACCCCGATCTGGCGCAGCGCCTCTTCGTCGGTGGTGTCCGCTTCCACCACGTGAGTGAGCCGGTCCGCCCACTTCTGCACCAGGGCGGAATCGGAGTCGATCGCCAGCACTTCGTGGCCGAGCCGCTCCAGCGACACGGCGACCTGGCCGCCGAACCTGCCGAGCCCGATCACCACGACGGCGTTGCGGTGGAGTGTGTCTCTGTCAGCCAATGATGGGTCGCCCTTCTGGAAGCCGGTAGAACCGGCGTCGTGACCGTAGCGCGAGCGCGGCGGCGGCGACCGCGGGACCCACCCGTCCCACGAACATCAGCACCGCGAGGAGCAGTTGCGCCGACGGCGTCAGGTCGGATGTGATCCCGGTGGACAGCCCCGTGGTCGTGGCCGCCGAGGTGACCTCGAACAGCGCCCGGTCCAGCGGCTGGCCGGTCATCGCGATCAGCGCCAGGGTGCCGAGTCCGACCACCCCGACGCCGAGCAGCGCGATGGACAGCGCCTGACGTTGGGCGGCCACCGGGAGCCGCCGGTCGAACACCGCCACGTCCTGGTCGCCCCGCACTTCGGCCAGGATCACGAAGCCGAGCAGGAAGAAGGTGGTGACCTTGATGCCGCCGGCGGTGCTGGCGCTGCCGCCGCCGATGAACATCAGCGCTGTCGTCACGGTCCAGGTTTCGGTGCTCATGCCGTCGTAGTCGACGGTGTTGAAACCGGAGGAGCGCGGAGTCATGCCCTGGAAGAACCCGGCGAGGAGCTTGTCGGGCACACCGAGCGGGCCGAACGTGGCCGGGTTGGACCACTCCAGCGCGAGCACCAGCAGCATGCCGATCGGGAGCAGCAGCGCGGTGCCGAAGAGGGTCACCTTGGTGTGCAGTGACCAGCGACCGGGCCGCCGGAGGTGGCGCGTCAGCTCAATCAGCACCGGGAAGCCGAGCCCTCCGGCGATGACGGCGGCGGCGACGGGGAGGGTGATCCACGGGTCGCTGACGAAGCGCTCCAGGCTGTCTCCGTACAGGGCGAAGCCGGCGTTGTTGAAGGCGGACACGGAGTGGAACACCCCGTGCCAGAGGGCTTTGCCGAAGCCGTACCCATGGCCGAGTGCGAGCCTGAGCGTCAGCGCCACGGTGAGGACCAACTCGAAGGTCAGCATGATCAGCGCGACCCGGGTCAGGATTCGCCGCACCTCGCCCAGCGTGAGCGTCTTGCTCTCGGCCTGGGCGAGCAGCCGGGTGGTCAGGCCGAGCCGCCGGGTCACGAACACCCCGATCAGGGTGGCCAGCCCCATGATCCCGAAGCCGCCGACCTGGATCAGCGTCAGGATCACGACCTGACCGAACGGGGACCAGTACGTCGGGGTCTCCACCACGGCCAACCCGGTGATGCAGGTGGCGGACGTGGCCGTGAACAGCGCGGCCACGAACGTGGCGCCCTCGCCGCCGGGCCGCGACACCGGCAGCATGAGCAGCACCGTCCCGATCACGATGACGGTGAGCAGCGCCAGCGGCAGCAGCCGTGCGGGATGTTGGAGCGCGCGTCGGGCGGGCATCGCAGCTAATGATCCAGGGTTTCGGGGTCGGCGCGGGACGATGACACGTTAGCTGACATGGCATTGCCGGATCGGCGTGGAGATCCATATCTCGGGTCAGGGCAGAACGGCGACACGGTAGCCGATCTGTGATTGGCTACGGCCAAGGCGTGCCGACGAGATGTGAGCGGGAGGTCTGCATGGGCGAGATGGTTCGCTTCGACAGCAACGGCGGCACGAGCGAGGGATACCTCGCGCTGCCCCGGCAGAACGGCCGCAACGGGAACGACGGGCACGCCCAGAGACCCTACGCCGCGGTGATCGTGATCCAGGAGTGGTGGGGCCTGGTCCCGCACATCAAGTCGGTGACGGACCGAGCCGCGGCGGAGGGATTCGTGGCCCTGGCCCCGGACATGTACCACGGCGTCACGGCCAGCGAGCCGGACGAGGCCGGCAAGCTGCTGATGGGTCTGGCGATGGACCAGGCGGCCAAGGACATCGCCGGCGCGGCCGCTTACCTCGCGGGCCGCGAGGACTGCACCGGCGCCGTCGGCACTGTCGGGTTCTGCGCCGGCGGCAGCCTCGCGCTGTGGTCGGCGACGCTGTCGGAGCACGTGCGCGCCGCGGCGGCCTTCTACCCGGCGCTGCCGTGGGAGCGGATGCGCCCGGACTGGGCCGGCTACCAGGGCAAGCGCGCGCTGATCCACTGCTCCGAGGCCGACGGCACGTCGTCGGCGCCCGGGATCCAGCAGGCGAAGACGGCGATCGAGCAGGCCGGCGGCGAGTGCGTGGCGCACGACTATCCCGGCACCGAGCACGCGTTCTTCAACGACGACCGGCCCGAGGTTTTCGACAGCGAGGCGTCGGCGTTGGCGTGGGCGCGCACGCTGGAACTGTTCCGCGACCGCCTCTGACCACCCGACCCACCCGACTCGCCCGCCCCCGCCACCAAGATCGCCGTCGTGGTCCAGATCCGCTGTGAGGTTGCGGGTTCTGCCCCAGAATCACGATCTTGGTTGGGTACGGAGAAGAGTTCGCGCAAGTCCGCGCACACTCCTGGATTTCCGTCGTACGCGTGCCGCAAGGTCGACTCCAACAACCGTCAGCCACGAGACAAGGGGAGTCACCATGGCGCTGCGGCATGTCGGCATCGACCCCAACAGTGACGAGGGCCAGTGTCCGACGGTGTGGGTGGACGAGGAGACGGGAGATTTCGTGTTTCAGGGCTGGAAGCTCGACCCGACCACGATGGACGAGGTGAAGGCGGCGGGCGCGGTGCCTGATTACGAGAAGGTGGTGCGGCTGCCGCGTCGGATGGCGGCGATCATCGCGAAGGCGGTGAACCAGTGACGGCGGCGATGCCATCGTGGGGTGAACTGTTCCGCAACGCGACCAGGTCCGCTGTGCATCTTGAGATGCGCGACATCTACGTGCCGGACGACCCGGTGTACCTGGACTGGCGGGCGCAGGCGAAGGACAACCCGGGCCTGCCGTTCCACGACTGGTACCCCGAGGAGCGATTCCAGAGGTGGCATGACCTGGTCAAGGAGACGATGGCGCGGGGCGTGTGGGTGCGGCGGGCCCGGATCGTCTCCGAGCCGGTCACCGACTACATCAGGTTCGAGTACCACGTCGCGACTGAGATGAACGTGCCGGCCGGCGAGGAGGTGCGGTGGCTGCCTCGGCGGCGTGCTTCGGACCTTGCGCTGCCCGGTAACGACTTCTGGGTGTTCGATGACCGGCTGGTCCGGCTCAACCACTTCTCGGGTGAGGGTGACGTTCTCGAAGGCGAGGTGTCCGACGACCCAGCCGTGGTGAAGCTCTGCGCGTCGGCGTTCGAGACGGTGTGGGAGCGGGCGATCGACCACGCCGCGTACCGGATCCGCTGACGGTCGCCCATAATCCGTCCTGTGCGATCGTCCCCGTCATCCAGTGCCCGGGAGGCCAGGCAGGCCCTCGCCGAGCGGCTCCGTGAGGTGCGGCTCGACGCGGGCCTGTCGGCTCGGGCGCTGGCGCGGCGCGCCGGGTGGCACGAGTCCAAGTGCTCCCGGATCGAGCACGCCCGCACCGCGCCCTGCGAGGCCGACATCAAACTGTGGTGCGAGATCTGCGGGGCAGTCGATCAGATCGCGGACCTGACCGCCTCGGCACGTGTCATCGAGCCGATGTACGTGGAGTGGCGCCGCATGGAGCGCAATGGCCTACGGAAGCTCCAAGAGTCGGGAACGCGACGCTTCGAGGCGGCCGCGCGCATCCGTCTTTACCAGCCGCTGTTGATGCCCGGGTTCTTCCAGACGCCGGGGTACGCGACCGCGCTGCTCTACGCGATCACCAGGTTCAGGGAGATCCCGGATGAGGTGGAACAGGCGGTCGCCGCCCGCATGGAGCGGCACCGCCTTCTGCGAGAGGGCGACCGCCGGTTCGGCGTGGTGATCGAGGAGTCGGTGCTGCGCTACCAGATCGGCGACTCCGCGACCATGGCCGGCCAGCTCGGCCATCTGCTCGATGTCGCGACCCTGCCCTCAGTGAGCCTCGGCGTCATCCCGTTCGCCCGCCGTAACCGTCCGACCTGGGCGCTGGAGGGCTTTACTCTCTTCGACGACACCTTGGTGCACGTGGAGTTGCTGTCGGCGCGCGTCTTGGTCACCCAGCCGCGGGAGGTGGCGCTGTACTCCAAGGCGTTTGGTGAGTTCGCCGCGATGGCGGTGTATGGCAAGCACGCGCGTGCATTGATCAACGCCGCGATCGCCGCGCTCGACTGACATCGTGCACACCCGCGCACATTCGTTGAGGACAGGCACGCCGCGCTTCTAGCGTCTCGATCATGACACTCAGCGACCGCCGGATGACTCCGGCGCGAACCCTGCGCAGCCCGTACAGCCTGGACAATCCACCGCCGATGTCGCCGCCCGCGTGGGTCGGCGCTCCGTGACTGGTGAACGACTGGCTGGCCGCCGCGAAGCTGTGGCGCGGCCACACCCCCGAGGAGTTGGATCACCGGCCCCGGCCGCAGTGGCGCTGCCGGGCCTGCGGGTCGGCGTGGGCCTGCGAATGGTGGCTGCTCGCCGACCGCGTCCTGGCGGCGATCTTCATGGCGTCATGCCGGCCGCTGTCGCAGTCTCCGGGTGCAGTGCATCGCCCGTACCGCCGAAGAAGCTTGTGATGTCGCGGCCAGCACTTCGGTGAGGGCGACGACGAAGACAAAGCGTGGGTGGCCGCGCAGATCGAGCGGGCACACGCCCGCGCCGGGCGTCACCACGTCGCATGAGCACTGCGGGCGCCATCCTCGACCACACCGGGAGCCGAAACGTTACGACGGCTACGACGTCAAGGTTGTCTCCGTCTGACGTACGGCGGGCTCGATCGCCGAATAACGCACTCGTTCCTGCTCCAGGCGGACGGCCGGGCCCAGGGTGTCCTCGACCAGGTCGTGGTAGAGCGCGGTCTCGTCGGAACGCAGCGACTCCAGGCGCTCGTTCGTCGGGCTCGGTTCCCGGATCCACTGCTCCTCGTGGGCCAGCAGCGTCGCTCGGTCCATCAGCATCGAGCGGGTGTGGCCGAAGGTGCGTCGTAGGCGGTTCAGGATCGCGAAACCGTGGGTGTCGATGTCTCCCCAGTACACGAGGGTCCGCTCAGCGAGCCAGGTCAGCGGCTCCAGGCGCGGGGCCGCGTAGCCTTCGCCGAAGATCACCACAGCCGACTCGACATCGGGGAAGGCCAGATAGGTGATCTCGTTCTCGACCACGAACACCGTCTCCGCCTGCAGCGACGTCGCGGCGAGCTCGCTGACGCGTACCGACAATTCGGTGAATCCTGTCCCGCGTCCCAGCCGGCGGAACCTGACATGGCCGGGCTTGGCGCGGAAACGGTACCGGCCGGCGAAGTCCGATGGCTGCCGGGTCGCGTCGATCCGGTGCTCCGGGAGTTGCCGGTCCAGCAGCGCCGCGAGGATCTTGCGGCGCCGCTCGATGAACTTCGTGTCCACTCCGGGCACGTCGACCTGGCGGAGGTACATCTCGCGGGTCGCGTGCCGGTCGATCCACAGGACGGTGTCGACCAGCTTGTCCCACTCGTCGGCGAAACGCAGCACCTCAAGCGGCTTGGCGGTCATCCACTCGGCGATCCGGGGCGCGCTCCGCCGAGTGGCGGCCAGCAACTCGGTGAAGCGGCGGACCTCGCGGGTCACCCCGAGCAAGGACCAGAGTTGGTCGTACGAGTCGATCCACACCCTGCTCGGCACGTCGTTGGCGCCGATCACCCTGCCGCCCACGGTTCGGGTCTCGACCCGCATCCTACGAGGGTCGACCCGCCGCCACTGGTCGACCCAGCTCTGCACCTCGCCGAACCTGGCGGCCAGATCCGCCGCGCTCGGCCCGCGCAGCCCGACATCCAGCGGGACCCACTCCCGGCCGCCGGCGAACTGGCTCAGGAACTCGCCGCGGTCCCAGCGCCGGCGCAGTCTACGCACCACGTCGGCAGGGGTCGACCAGGCCGCGGTGCCTGCCATCAGGCCTGCTCCGAGGTCTGCTGCAGCGCGTGCGTGAGCTGTTGCCGCTGGTACTCCTCGATGGTGAGGCTCTGCAGGCGGGAGTAGCCTCCGGTCGGGTTGTCCACGAAGCCCACCGCGGACACGTACGGCTCGATGACATGGATCTTCTGCAGCGGCGTCACGATCAGCAGTTGCAACCCGAGCCGCTGGAACAGCCCCAGCGCGAACCGGGTGGACTCGTCAGAGCCCCGCCCGAAGGCCTCGTCGATCACCACGAACCGGAACGTCTTGGACTTGCCACTGCGGTCCAGCTTGAACTGGTATGCCAGCGACGCCGCGAGGATGGTGTAGGCGAGCTTCTCCTTCTGCCCGCCGGACTTGCCGCCGGAGTCGGTGTAGTGCTCATGCTCGGTGTCGTCGGCTCGCCATCGCTCGGACGCGGAGAACATGAACCAGTTCCGCACGTCAGTGACCCGCCTGGTCCATGCTCGGTCGGCGTCGGTCTGCCCCTCGCGGCCCTTGAACCGCTCGATGATCCGCTTGACCTGAAGGAACTTCTGCTCGGAGTACTGGTCGGAGTCGTCCCCGTCCAGAGCCCCGGCCGTGCAGTCGCGCAGCTCGGCGCGGAACTCCCGGATCTCGACGTTGATGGTGGGCTGCGACTCCAGCCGGATGCAGCGGCCGGGGTTGTAGTCGATCCCGACCAGCGAGTCGTTGATGGTGTCGATGCGGCGTTTGATCAGCTCCACCTGCTTGTTGAGCTGGGAGTTGAAGCCGGCGATGTCGCGGATCGTGTTGGTGTTGAGGTACGTCTTGAACTCGGACTCGAACCGCGGCAGGTCGTCCTTGACGAGCCGGTCATGAAAGGCGCGGTACTCGCCCGCGGAGAGCACCGAATCGTCGAATTCGGCGGTCTCCAGAGGGTGCTTCCTCCGGAGATCGCTCATCTTGGCGACCACCTTGTTCACCACTCGGGTCTGCCTCGCCGTGAGCTTGTCGACCTCCGCGATGAACTCGGCGCCCACCTCGGTCTGGCAGCGCTCGCAGTCCGCGGCGGTGCGCAGCGGCCGCTCGGCCACGCGGGCGTCGATGAGCGCGAAGAACTCCCGGGCCGGCTGGCACGCCGGCTCGTGCAGCGTCTGCTCCGCGACCCGCAGGCCCTGCTCGGCGTGCTCCCGGTCCCGCTCCAGCTTGCTCACCGTTGACGTCAGGGCATGCTGTTCCTGATCGGCTGACTCGATCTGCCGCCCGACGGCGTCGAGTTCCCGGCTCACCCGCTGCAGCGCGTCCGAAGCCTGCTCCAACTGCCGCTTCTCCTCAGCCAGATCCTCGATGCGGGAGACGATCGACTTCCAGTCGAGATCGGCGTAGCCGCCGAACTCGGCGAGTTTGGCGAACGTGTCCTTGAGCGCGTTGACCCGGCCGAACTCCTGACGCCGCGCGTCCCGCTGGCGGCCCAGGTCGCGTTGTCGCTGGTTCACCTGGCTCGCCTGGTCGAGCAGCGCGTCGATCTTCTGCTGGTTGCTCCAGCCGAGCACGTAGCAGCGCCGGTCGTCGATGCGCCGGGCGTCGTCCTTCTCGTGCCGGCCGCGGGCGTCCTTGATCTGGCCGGCCCTGGTGACGGCCTTGGCCGCGCGCCGGAACTCGGCCATGGTCGCGACGCACTCGTAGTCGGCGCGGTGCGTCAGCTCGCGCTCCAGCCAGGCGTAGAACGGTGACTCCTTGATCTCCAGCTTCGCGAACAGAGAGCGGTCGGTGATCACCCGGCCCGGGTCCGGGCGGCTGGGGCGCTCGGGAACCCGGAAGTAGACCAGGCGGGTGCCGAGGTGATGGTCGTTGATCCAGTCCGACACCGCCGTGTAGTGCTCGTTCGACACCAGCAGCGACAGGGCGAATCCGTGCAACAGCCGCTCAGCCGCGCCTTCCCACTCGGCGCAGTCAGCGCGCACCTGGATCAACTCGCCGGCGAACGGCAGCGCGGACTCGTCGAGGCCGAGCTCGGCGCAGAGCCGCTCCCGCAGGTCGAGGCTCCGTTTGGGGACGTTGCTGCGCCGGTTCCGCAGGCTGACGAGCTCGGCGTTGACCTCCTTCGCCTCGGCGTCCAGGCTGTTGAGCTGCACCGCCAGCTCGGTGAGCTGGTTCTGCAGGTCGGCCTGCCGCTGGTCCAGCGTGCTTCCCTGTTCGGTGATGTCGGCGCGCCGGGCGGCGAACTGCTCGGCGTCGTGCACCGGCTTCAGCCCCGCTCCGGCCAGCAGCTCGTGGAAGCGGTCCGACCGGGTCTGCCGCCGGTCGCGTTCGTCGCCGGCGTCGTTGGTCTGGCGCTCGATCTCCGTCAACCGGTTGCCGCCGAGGCCGGCGCGTTGCAGGGTCAGCTCCTGTTTCCGGTCGCGCAGGTGTTGCAGTTGCTGCCTGGTCGCCGCCAGCTTCTCCTGGTAGCGGTCGATGTCAGCGGAGAGCGCGGCGATCTGGTCGTGCAGCAGCTGTGACTTCCGCTCAGCGCAGTAGAAGCGCAGCGCGTCCCGCTGGGACCTGAGCGACTGGATCTCGCTCGTCAGCTGGTCGTACCCGTCGCAGTCCGCCAGCAGCGGTTGCAGGTCGGCCAGCTGGTCTCGCGCCTTGCGCACCGCGTCGTGGGCTTTCGTCAGATCCTCGAAGTGGTCGACGAGCCGCTTCGTCCACTCACCCGCGTCGAACGGCTCCAGCATGTGGCTGCGCACGAAATCGTTGAGGTTGCCGACGGACTTCATCGACACGGTCTGGTGGAACAGCTCCATCGCCTGGTCGGAGTCGATTCCCAGTAGCCGGCGGAAGTCCTTGCCGTACGGCGGGAAGTGGTCATGGAGCCGCGCCCCTTGCCTGCGGAGCCGCCGCTTGAGCGCGCCGATGTCCCCGCCGAAGTCGGCGAAGTCGTGCGCGACGGCAAGGTCGGAGTCGGCCGTGACGAAGAAGCGGTCCGGCTGTCCCTGGCTGGCGTTGCCGAACCAGAAAACCTGTGCGAGCGCGACCGTCGAGTTGTGGCCGCGGTTGCCGAACACGCCCAGGATGACCGAGAAGGAACGCCGGTCGCGCAGACCGACCGGCTTGGAGGCGCCGGTCGCCTCGTTCCGCTCGGACTTGTGGTAGCCGAGCACGTACGAGCGCAGACTCCGCTCTCTGGCCTCGGCGCCTGCCGCCTTGTTGTAGGAGATGCGGTTTGCGGGCAGCAGCAGGGTCGTGACAGCGTCGACGATCGTGGACTTCCCGGAGCCGATGTCGCCGGTCAACAGGGCGTTCTGGCCGCGTGGGTCGAAGGTCCAGACCCGCTGGTCGAACGTGCCCCAGTTGTAGATCTCGAGTCGCTCCAGCCGGTAGCCGGCCGGGTCGGCGGTCGCGTCCGGGGCGGTCGCGTCCGGGGCGGCAGGGTCGATGGCGATGGTCATCTGGCGTCCTCAGTCGGGTGGCCGGAGTTGCGCGGCGTACTCGGAGAGGCGTTGGTCGAACTCCGACAGCCACTGGCCGTCGACGAACGCCTTCAGGATCCGGCGCACCTCGAACGCCGCGTCCTGGCCCTTGAACCGCCGCAGGAATCCCAGGTCGACAACCTTGTTGAGGTACGTGTCGATCTGGTCGACGAGCCGGGCCTCGTTGCTCGACTCGGGCAGGAACGTCCGCAGCATCTCCACGATCTGCTCCCTGGTGAGGACCAGCTTGGTGTCGCTGCCCGACGCGTCGAACTCGGCCAACTTCTTGCGCAACAGCGCGAGCAGCAGGCTCACGTGGAACGACAGCGCCCGCCGCGGAACCAGCCGCGGGACGGCCGCCTCTTCGTCGTCCAGCTCCGGTTTGGAGCGCAGGAACGCGTGCCCTTCCGCCTCGTCGATGACCACTGTCAGGCCCATCACCGCGACGTGGTCGCGCACCTGCGCCTGCAGCGGCAGCAGGTGACGCCACACCTTGGAGTGCGTGTCCTGGTAGACCACACCCTTCATGAGTGTGGTCACCACCAGCGGGAGGTCCAGCTCCGGGCTGGACAGCGATGTCGTCATCGGCGGCTGTCCTCACTTGGCGATGTGCGGGCAAAGGTCACGCGGGGGATCGTCGCGACCCGCTCGGCGCCGTCCGGATCGCTCCAGCGCACCCGTTCGCGTGCCTGCTCGTCGAAGACGACCTGAAACCCGGTGTCGTTCAACGACAGGTACGTGACCAGCTCGGCGAGGCCCTGTTCCAGCGGCTGCTGCTCCAGCAGGTCGCCCAGGCCGACCTGGGCCCGCCCCCGCAGCGCCCGGCGCACCCCGCTGCTCAGCCGCTCCGGATCGACGTGGATCTGCTCGAAGAGCAGGGACGCGTCGACATCCTCGGCTGCGACGGCGATGTCGCCGCTGTGAAGCGGGACCTTCTCGGCAGGGGTGTAGAGCGGGCGCTCCATCGGCAGCGACACCGCCGGCGCCGTGCCGTCCATCTCGCAGGCGAGGTCCGGGCGACTGTGCTCGCGGAGGGCGAGCGCGCTGGACTCGATGCTGCGCAGGAGCTCGATCACCCTGCGGTTCTCCAGCCAGACCTGGTCGTCGAGGAATCTGCGGAGCTGCTCGGACAGCAGCCGCACAGTCGCCTGGGTGCGTTCGGCCGCGTCCATCCAGTCGAAGTGAATGTGCCGCATCCGGGGGTCGGTCTCGCCGACGGCGTCGAGTGACTGCACGCGTTTCAGCAGCTCGGACAGCTCCGTCTGCTTCTCGTGGGAGAGCAGGAAGTCGTAGAACGCCTGGAAGCTTCTGCCCTGGTCGGAGTCGGCGATGGTGGCGCGGCTGCCCAGCACCTCGTCGAGCAGGGCGCCCTTCGCGCCGTCCCAGGACGCGATCCGGGCCCGCAGCTCACGGTCCAAGGCCCGGAAGTTGGCCTCCACCTCGCGAAAGTCGGCGAGCAGCTCCCGCGCGGTCGCGGCGAACTGCTGGTAGCGGTCCCGCTGCGCCGACGTGTCCAGCACCGCGATGTCCCCGCGCTGCACCCGGGCGATCTCGGCGTCGATCTCCTCGCGGCGGCGGCGCAGCTCGGCCAGCCTCACGTCGGGGTCGGTCTCCGCGCCGAACACCATCTGCCGGAGCAGCTCGAACACGGTGTAGAGCCGGGACTCCGTGCCCACGAAGGAGCGCGCGTGCAGCGACTCGACCCATGCGAGCGCCTTCTCGACGGCGGGTGTGGCGTCGAAGTGGGCCTCGTCGGAGCCGGCCGGGTAGTACTTGCGCAGCCATCCGGCGTCGGCCGCCGCCCAGTCGGCCAGGTACGCCTTCGCGGGCTTCGGAAAGCTGCCCTCACCGAGCCGCTCGTTCAGCGCGTACAGCTCGTCGTCGAGCCGGCTGATCAGCTCTCCGCTGGAGATGGACCGGACGTTGTCGGCGACGAACACCTTGTGCAGGAAGCTCAGGAT
>WHSM01000238.1 GCA_009380105.1 Micromonosporaceae bacterium | reverse complement strand
TAGCC
Source organism: Micromonosporaceae bacterium (assembly GCA_009380105.1). Classification (GTDB taxonomy): domain Bacteria; phylum Actinomycetota; class Actinomycetes; order Mycobacteriales; family Micromonosporaceae; genus WHSM01. The sequence goes on along the minus strand of WHSM01000238.1, from coordinate 6,805 downwards.
TGCCGCGGCCAGGAAGTCCGCGTAGAAGAAGCCGAGGCCGATGGCGACGCCGATGCCGCACACGATCCAGAACCGGATCACGATGTTCACCTCGGTCCAGCCGACCAGCTCGAAGTGGTGCTGCAGCGGCGCCATCCGGAACACCCGTCGCCCAGTGGACTTGTACGAGATCCGCTGGATGATCACCGACATGGTGACGATCACGAACAGCGCGCCGAGGATCGGCAGCAGCATGATCGTCTTGGTCGCCATCGCCAGGCCGCCGATCAGCCCGCCGAGGCCGAGGGCTCCGCTGTCGCCCATGAAGATCTTGGCCGGCGAGGCGTTCCACCACAGGAACCCGAACAGCGCCCCGACCGCCGCGCCCGCGATCAGCGCGATCTCGAGGGGATCCCGCACCTGGTAGCAGTATTCGGTCGGCGAGTCGCCGCACACGTGCCGGTACTGCCAGAACCCGATCACGCTGTACGCCGTGAGCACCATCATCGACGACCCGGTGGCGAGGCCGTCCAGGCCGTCGGTGAGGTTCACGCCGTTGGACGCGGAGATCACCACGAACGCGAACACCACGATCGCGCCGACCTTGCCGATGTGCAGCCAGTCCACGTCCTTCACGAAGGAGACGTATTCGCTGCCGACGGTGACGCCCTCGTGGTTCGGGAAGTACATGGCGACCACGCCGAAGCCGATGCCGGCCATCAACAGGCCGATCAGCTTGCCGCGCTCGTTGAGGCCGAGGCTGTTGCGCTTGCGCACCTTCAGGTAGTCGTCGATGAAGCCGACCAGGCCGGTGAAGACGAACAGGCCCAGCAGCACCATCCCGGTGACCGTCGGCCCGTACGGGCGGGTCGGGGTCGGGGGCAGGCTCAGCACCAGGGCCACGTGCCCGGCGATGTACGCGATCACCGTGGCGAGGATGAAAACGACGCCGCCCATGGTCGGCGTGCCCTGCTTGCCCTGGTGCGTCGCCGGGCCCAGCTCGCGGATCGGCTGGCCCACCTTCAGGCGCCGGAAGAACTTGATCGCGATCGGCGTGAAGAACAGGGTGAACGCGAAGGCCACGAACGCCGCGACGATGACCGACCTCACTGACAGGTCCCCTCTCGCAGCGCGTCACCGCTCCGCGGCGCCTCGCTCCGCAGCGCGTCGGCACTCTGCTTCCGGTCGCCTCGCAGAGCGTCGGCGATCATCCACGTCCGGTACCGCGAGCCCTTCACCAGCACCACGTCCCCGGGCGCCAGCTCGCCGCGCAGCGCCCCGATCGCCGCCTCCTGGTCAGGCGCCAGCACCGCTTCTCCTCCCCAGTCATCCACCGAGCGCGCGCCGTCAAGGACCGGCGCCGCCGCGTCCTCGACGACCACCAGACGGTCCACCCCGAGTCGCGCGGCGAGCCGCCCCACCTCCTCGTGGCCGGCCCGCTCGTGGCGCCCCAGCTCCGCCATGTAGCCCAGCACAGCCCAGCGCCGCCGGCGCTGCCCGATCGCGACCAGCGCCTGCAGCGCGGCCGCCATCGAGCCGGGGTTGGCGTTGTACGAGTCGTCGACGACCGTCACTCCGCCGGCGGTGTCGAAGACGTCCATCCGGCGTTCGGAGACTAGCGCCAGCTCGGCCATGGCGCCTCCCAGGTCCCCGATCGACACGCCGCGCTCCAGGGCCACGGCCGCCGCGGCGAGGGTGTTGCCGACCTGGTGCGGGCCGTGCAGACGCAGCCGCACGTCCGTCTCGCCGGCCGGGGAGACCAGCCGGTACGCCGGCCGGCCCCGCTCGTCCAGCCGCACGTCCACGGCGCGCACGTCGGCGGCAGGGGACTCGCCGTACCGGAGGACCCGCGCGGCGGTGCGGGACGACATCGCGCTCACCCTGGGATCGTCGGCGTTGAGCACCGCGACGCCGCCGTCAGCCGCGTCCGGCAGCGCCTCGACCAGCTCACCTTTCGCCTTGGCGATGGCGTCCGCGGAGCCGAACTCGCCGATGTGGGCCACGCCGACGTTGAGCACCACGCCGAGCGTCGGCGGCGCCGCCTCGCACAGGTAGCGGATGTGGCCGACGCCGCGGGCGCCGTACTCCAGCACCAGATGCCGGGTGCGCTCGTCGGCGCGCAGCACCGTGTACGGGTGGCCCAGCTCGTTGTTGAACGTGCCGGGCGGCGCCACAGCCGGGCCCAGCCGGGTCACCAGTTGCGCGATCAGATCCTTCGCGGAGGTCTTCCCGGACGAGCCGGTCACCCCGATCACCGTGGCGTCCGGGAGCCGGTCCACCACAGCCCGGGCGAGCCGGCCCAGTGCGACCAGCGGGTCGTCGACCAGCACGGCGGGAACGCCGACCTGACGGGTCGCGATCACGCCGACCGCGCCGTCGCGCACGGCGGCGGCGGCGAAGTCGTGGCCGTCGGCCCGCTCGCCGGCGAACGCGACGAACAGCCCTCCCGGGGCCACCTTGCGGGAGTCGTACTCCACCGAGCCGCTCACCCTGACCTCAGGGTCGGGAGCGTCGACCAGCCGGCCGGAGACCGCCCGCGCCACCTCGGCGAGAGTCAGGCCGATCACCGGGCTCCGAACCGTTCCGTGAGACTGTCCGCCAGCTCGATCCGGTCGTCGAATGGAAGCACCTCGCCAGCGACCTCCTGTCCCTGTTCGTGTCCCTTGCCCAGCACCGCGATCACGTCGCCGGGGGCGGCGCGGCGCACCGCCTCGTCGATCGCGGCGCGCCGGCCGCCGATCTCGACCGCCTCGGCGGCGCCTGCGGCCCCGGCCAGCACGTCAGCGCGTACCACCGATGGATCTTCGTCTCTGGGGTTGTCGTCCGTTACCACCAACACGTCCGCGCCCGCAGCGGCGGCGGCGCCCATCAGCGGGCGCTTGCCGCGGTCGCGGTCGCCGCCAGCGCCGATCACGCAGATCACACGCCCGATCGCGACATCGCGCAACGCCGTCAGCACGGCGGTGACGGCGTCGGGCTTGTGGGCGTAGTCGACCACCCCCAGCACCGGCCCCGGGGCGTCGACGCGCTCCATGCGGCCGGGCACGCCGCGGCACTCCGCGATCCCCTGCGCCGCGACGGCCGGATCGACGCCTGCCGCGGTCAGGCTGGCCAGCGCGAGCAGCGCGTTGCCGATGTTGTGCGCGCCGGGCATGCTGAGCGAGGCCCGCAACTGGAGGCCCTGCGGACCGCTGACCTGGAACTCCTGCCGGTAGCCGGCCCGGACGATCTGGTCGGCGCGCCACCGGGCGGCCGGGTCCCCGCCGGCCGAAACGGTGATCGTCTCCGGCTTCACCAGCTTGCGGCCCGCCGGGTCGTCGAGGTTGACCACCTCATGAGCGCACCGCCCGTCGAAGAGCATCGCCTTCGCGGCGAAGTACTCCGCCAGGTCGGTATGGAAGTCCAGGTGGTCGACGCCCAGGTTGGTGAAGACCGCGACCGCGAACCGCACCCCCTCCACCCGACCCAGCGTCAACGCATGGCTCGACACCTCCATGGTCACGGTCGTGACGCCGCGCTCCACCGCCGTCGCCAGCAGCGCCTGCAGATCCGGGGCCTCCGGAGTGGTGCGCACGCTGGTCAGCCGCTCGTCGCCGAGGCGCGTCTCCACGGTGCCGATCAGGCCCGGCAGCACCCCGGCGGCCCGCAGCCCGGCGTCCATCAGGTACGCCGTGGAGGTCTTTCCGGCGGTGCCGGTGATGCCCAGCACAGTCAGCCTTCGGGTCGGGTCGCCGTACACCTTGGCCGCCACCCCGCCGAGCGCTGTCCGTGGGTCGTCGACGACCAGCGCCGGCAGTCCCGCCTCGGCCGCGGCCGGGGCGCCAGCGGGGTCGGTCAGCACCGCCGCGGCGCCGGCCGCGGCGGCCTCGCCGACGAACTCCGCGCCGTGGCGGCGCGCCCCCGGCAGCGCAGCGTACAGATCACCGGGCCGCACCTGACCGCTGGCGAGGGCAGCGCCGGTGACGGCGACCGCTCCGGCCGGCGCCCGCACGCCGAGCAGCGCGGCGAGATCGGCGAGGGAGACCGGAGACGCCGTACGCGGACGGGGATAGCCGGACACGGGTGCAGACCCTACCCGTGTCACCGCGCCGGGCGGGCGCGTGGGCTCCCCAACGGCGGCCCGGCTCAGGCGTACACCTTGAAGTGCGGGGACTTCCGCCCGGTCGGCGGCACCGCGTAGTGCTGCAACGCCGAGGTCATCACGCTGCGGAACACCGGGCCGCCGACGCCGCTGCCGGCGCCGTTCGGCAAATGCGCGAAGACCGCTGCCACGAATCGCGGCGCGTCCGCCGGCGCCATGCCGATGAAGGACGTGACGTTGCCGTACAGGTAGCGGTCGTCCTTCACCCGCAGGCCGGTGCCGGTCTTCCCGGCGACCCGGTAGCCGGAGATCGCGCCTGACAGGCCCGTGGCGCCCTTGGCGGTGGTGACGGCCTCCATGGCGCGCCGCAGCTCCTTGGCGGTCTTCGCGGAGAGCACGCGTCGCTGCTCACCCGCCGGCGCGCGCTTCAACGCCCCACCGGAGTCCACCGTGCCCCGCACCAGCCGCGGCTGCTGCCACACGCCGTCGTTGGCGATGGCGCCGTACGCCGCGGCCATCTGGATCGGGGTCACCGCCACGCCGAGCCCGATCGGGATCGAGCCGTGGCTGGAGCCGCTCCAGCGGTCGGGCGGCTGCACGATCCCGCTCGCTTCGCCCGGCGCGCCCACGCCGGTCGCGGCGCCCAGCCCGAACTTCTTCTGGTACGCCCAGATCCGCTTCGGGCCGAGCTGGTCGGCGATCTGGATCACGCCCACGTTCGAGGAGTGGGCCAGGATCCCGGGGATCGTCATCTTCCGGGTCGGGTGATAGGTGGTGTCGCGGTACGTCTTGCCGCCCTTGCGGATCGTCGGCGCCACCACAGGCGTGGAGTCGGGCTCGATCAACCCCTCCTCCAGCGCAGCGCCGATCATCAAAGGCTTGTGCACCGACCCGGGCTCCACCACCGCGGCCGTGCTGTAGTCGATCCGCCGCTCGGCGGGCACGTCGCCCGGGTTCGCCGCGTCGTACGACGGCCAGCTCGCCATCGCGAGCACCTCGCCGGTGCGCACGTCGAGCACCAGCGCGCTGCCGAACGCGGCCCGCACCTCCTGCATCCGCTTGGCCAGGGTGCGCTGCACCGCATACTGCAGGTCGCGATCGATGGTCAGCTGCACCGACCGGCCGGGCCGGGCCGGCTTGTGACGGCTGTAGCCGTCCGCGATCGCCACGCCGTTCAGCCCGATCTCCTCGACCAGCTGCCCGTCCTGACCGCGCAGCACGGCGTCGTGCTGCGACTCCATGCCGGCCAGGCCCTTGCCTTCGGCGCCGGTGAAGCCGATCAGGTTCGCCGCGAGGTCGTGCCCGGGCACCTCCCGGCGCTCGTCGCGGTGCACCCCGATCCCCTTGATGGTGAGCGCGGAGACCTGCTCGCCGACCTCGACGCTGACCCCGCGCGCCAGGTACACGAACCGGATGTCTCGGCCGTCCGGGCGGGTCCCGCGCTTCATCTTCTCGACCAGCGCGGACTTGGCGATGCCGAGGATCGGCGAGAGCCGCGCGGCGGCGGCCGCGGTGTCGGTGACCATCTCGGGGTCGGCGTAGACGTACCTGGCGTCGACGCTGTGCGCCAGCGTGGCGCCGTTCCGGTCGTAGATCGCGCCTCTGGGCGCCGGCTGCACCATCGGCCGCAGCCGCTGCTTGAGCCCGTCCGCGGCGTACGCCGCGGCGTCGGTGAGCTGCAGCTCGACGAGGCGCCCGGCGATCACCATGAACAGGACCAGCACCAGGGCGGTGCCGAACCGCAGCCGCCGCATCGGGTTGCCGAGCGGCGGGGGCGTGCGACGCCGCCGGCGCCGCCTGACCGAGGCCAGCCAGCGCAGCAGCGGCGCGCGGCGGGCGGCCTTGCGGGGGGGCCGGCGGCGGGACGCCGCGCCTCGGCGTCCCGCCGCCCCGCCCCGCTGGTCCTGCTGGGCCTTCGGCCGCCTGGGCTGCGCGGCCCGCTTTGGTGGTGCGGCCTGTTTGGGTGGTGCGGCCTGTTTGGGTGGTGCGGCCTGTTTGGGTGGTGCGGCCTGCTTGGGTGGTGCGGCCTGCTTGGGCTTGGGCGCTGGCTCCTGCTGGCCGCCGCGCACCACCTCCAGCGCGGGGCGGTACGGGTCACGCGCCTGCTCGGCCGCCGCCTCGCGCACGGTCTTGCCTCGCGGCCGGTACCGGCGCGCCTCGGAGATGCCGCCACGCCGAATCGGCACCACCACCGGATCGCCGTCGCGACGGTTGCGTCGCGGCGTGCGCGAGTTCGCCATGGGTCACCTCCCGTTCGTGCGGCCCTTCGCGGGCCCCGGCATGCTGAGCACCTGGCCGTCGGGCAATCTCAGAAACGCTGGCGAGACGGCCGGCACCAGCCCCAGGCGCCTGGCGGCCGCGGCGAGGTTGCCGGGCGACTGCCGTGCGGCCAACTGGGACCGCAAGTTCTGCTCCGTGGTGTCCTGCTTGGTCTGCTCGTTGCGCATCTTCTGCAGCTGGAACGAGTTCTCGTTGATCTTCGTGTTGAGCACCAGCAGCCCCACGATGCCGGCAGCGACCAGGATCAGCACCAGCATCACGAACGGCGTCCTCGGAGCCGCCACGGGCGCGGGTGGCGCGTCGAGCGCGGCGTCAGCCCGGCCAGACCGGTCCACACGCGGCTGCGAAGCCCGCGCCTCGCCGCGCCGGGGCTGGTCCGCGCGGCGTCGCCGGTCCTCGTCGCCGCGCCGCGGCCGGTCCGAGTCAGGGCGGCGCCGGCGCGGCCGGCCCGGCTCGGCGGGCGCC
>WHSM01000471.1 GCA_009380105.1 Micromonosporaceae bacterium | reverse complement strand
GATCTCCTGCTCGCCGAGGAGGTCGCCCGCCTGTGTGTGAAGTACGCCGACCGCGGGATCGTCGGCCTCGGGGTCGGCGGCATCGAGGCCGGCCACAGCCTGGCGCCGTTCGCGCGCTGTCTCGACATCGCGCGGGACGCGGGCCTGGGCATCGTGCCGCACGCGGGCGAGTCCGCAGGTCCGGAGTCGATCCGGGAGGCGCTGGACCTCGGCGCGCACCGGTTGCGGCACGGCATCCGGGCCGTCGACGATCCGGCGTTGCTGGCGGAGATCGCCGACCGCGAGATCGTCCTGGACGTGTGCCCCACGTCGAACCTGCGCACCCGGGTCACGCCTTCTCTGGACGCGCACCCGCTGCCCACGCTGGTCGCCGCCGGCGCGCTGTGCTCGATCTCCACCGACGACCCGGCGATGTTCAACACGGACCTCGGCCTGGAGCACGCTGTCGCCGCGCGGCTCGGGGTGACGGCGGAGGCGGCGTACCGGGCCGGTCTGGCCGGGGCGCTCTGCGACGAGCAGACCCGTTCGCGCCTCGTCGCGCTGGGCGAGCGGACACACTGGTCCGGGTGAGCAACCCCGCGGGGCTCAGTCGCCGGCCTCCACCTCGATCGCCACCGGGTCCAGCAACGTGATCCGCCCCCGGGCCAGACGGATCAGACCCCGGTCGGACAGATCTCCGAGGATCTTGGTGGCGGTCTCGCGGGAGGTGCCGACCAGGGCCGCGATCTGCTCGTGGGTGAGCGTCACCGTGGTGGCTTTCGGGCCCACCCCGAGGCGTCGCTGGTTGCCGGCGAGGGTGACCAGCGTGGCGGCCAGCCGCTGCGGCACGCTCTTGAAGACCGTGTCGGACAGGCGCTGCTCCATCTCGGCCAGCCGCTGGCCCAGGTTTGTGGTGATCCGGGCGGCGATCCGTGGGTCGGACAGCAGGAACCGCTGCACGTCCTCCCGGCTCATCACGCACACCACCGCCTCGTCGAGGGCCTCGGCGAAGTTGTCGTACATGTGCTGGCCGAGGAGCACCATGTCGCCGAAGATGGTGCCCGGCGAGATCATCGCGGTGGTCAACGCGCGACCCTCGGCGGAAACCCGGAAGATCCGCACCCGGCCCCGCTTCAGGATGAACAGCAGCTCGACCGGATTGTGCGGCGAGTAGAGCAGCTCTCCAGCGGCGTAGGTCCGCATCGGCGCCGCGGCCGCGATCGCGTCCATCTCCGCTGCCGACAGGTCGGCGAAGATGTCGACCTCGGCCAGACACCAGGTCTTGTCGTACCGCGCCGCGATGCGCTCCACCTGCGCTGCCTCCTCACGTCGCCCCGGAGCCCACGGCGGCGGGTCGTGGCCCCAGACCGGCTGCTCCAGCGCGTCAAGTCCTTCACTCAGACAATACGGCGCACAGCCGTCAACGGCGGGCGCGGTGCCTTCTGAGAATTGGGCCGCGCGCTCGCTGGTGGTCATCTCGCCGCCCTTCGGGTCACGCGTACGAGCTGTGTCTGCGCGACGTTAAGGCGGCAGGGGCCGCGAACTCGGTGACCGGGCGCACACTTCGGCGGTCGCGGCGCGGGTCAGGCCTCTTCGAAGACCGGGCCGCCTTCGCTGATCCCCACCCGGAAGGTGACCCGCCCACCGCCTTCCTCTTGGTATTGGCAGCGGTAGTCGGTGTCCTTGCCCAGCGAGACGAGTTCCCGCTTCGGCATGTCGTCGCAGCGCAGATCGCGCCCCTCCGGGCCGAACTGCTGGTGGAACGCCGCGAAGACGCCCTCGCGCGTCAGGACCGCGCCCGAGGGCCGGGCGTCGAGGGCGAGTCCGGTCTGGTCGGCCTTCGTGACCGTGATCTTCCAGACGAGCTTCAGGCCGTCGTACCCGACGGTGCACATGATCTCCTCGCCGGCCGCTCCGGTCATCCCGTTCGGCTCGCACCTCGCCGACGTCCGGCGGGACAGGTTGGCCATGACGACGGTCTTCTCCTGAAGCTGGTATTTGATCCGATCCAGGTAGCCGGTCTGCGGGCCGGGTTTCGAGACCATGGGCGAGGGCGGCAGCGTGCTGGCCGGGGCCGGAACCGGCACGCCGAGCGGCTCGTCGGCCGAGCTGCTGTTGCCACAACCCGCGGCCAGGAGCAGCCCCGCCGCGGCGATCACAATCCTTCGCATGGGCGGTATAACGACCCGCGGCCCGCGCGGGATGCTGCTACACCCGGACCAGCACCTCGTCCAAGGGCTTGCGGGAGATGTTCGGGACCACGGCGTCGTCGGACGGATAGCCGACCGGGATCACCACGTACGGCCGCTCCTCGGCGGGCCGGCCGAGGATCTGGTTCAGGAACTGCATCGGGCTCGGGGTGTGGGTCAGAGTCGCCAGTCCGGCCTGGTGCAGCGCGGCCAGCAGGAAGCCCACGGCGATCCCGACCGACTCTTTCACGTAGTACGGCCGGGGCGTGTGCGGCCCCTTGTGCACCTCGAAGACCACGATCAACGCCGATGCCGTCTCCAGGAACGGCTTGTGCTCGTCCGTGCCGAGCGGCGCCAGCGCCTCCAGCCACTCCTCGGAAGCCCGCCGCTGGTAGAACTCGCGCTCCTCGGCCTCGGCGCCTTCCCGGATCTCGCGCTTGGCCTCGGGATCGGTCACCACGACGAACCGCCACGGCTGCAGATTCGCGCCGCTGGGCGCGGTGGCGGCGGCCCGCACGGCGTGCTCGATCACCTCGTACGGCACCGGGCGGTCCGAGAAATCGCGGATGGTGCGACGCCGGGCCATCCAGTCAGCGAACTCGCGTGTCCTGACCGCCGCCTCGTCCGGCGGCACGTCGAACCTCGGCGCGGGCACTGTCTCGATCATCGTGACCTCGCTGTCCTGCGCAACGGCGCGCGACCAGGCAGATGACCGCCGCATGCCCAGGGGTCCGGGCAAGCGCGCAACGGCACGCAAGGAGGCAAAGGGCGGCCGCACGCGGGGGGTTCGGGGGGTCGTCCCCCCGGACAAATGACGAGGCGGACCCGGCTCGCGCTTTCCGCGAGCAGAATCCGCCTATCCGACTCGTGGGGAAGGGGGGAGTTGAACCCCCACGCCCTTTCGGGCACACGGACCTGAACCGTGCGCGTCTGCCATTCCGCCACTTCCCCAGCGGGGAACAATCTACACGAGTACCAGCGGGGCCGCGATGGAGCCTG
>WHSM01000345.1 GCA_009380105.1 Micromonosporaceae bacterium | reverse complement strand
CCTGTGACGATCGTCGAGGTGCGCACGCATCGGATGCGCGCGCCGCTGCACTCCCCGTTCCGCACCGCTCTGCGCTCCACGACTGCGCTGGAGACCGTGATCGTGGAGGTGGTCGACGACTCCGGCGCGCGTGGGTTGGGCGAGGCGCCTCAGGTCTGGCGGGTCACCGGCGAGTCCCTCGCCAGCGCGGAGGCCGCCGTCGGCGAGGTGTTCGACCCGTTGTTGACAGGCGGCGACCCCGACGACGTCAACCCGCTGCTGCGGCGCGTGCGCGCCGCTGTGCCGGGCAACCACAGCGCCAAGGCCGCGGTCGACGTCGCGCTACACGACCTCTCGGCCCGCCGGCTCGGGATCCCGCTGGCGCGGCTGCTGGGCGGCTCGGCCCTTCGGGTGGAGACCGACGTGACCCTCTCGGCCGGCACGCCGGAGGAGGTGACGGCCGCGGCGGCCGCCCGGATCGCCGAGGGCTTCGCGGCGCTGAAGGTGAAGGTCGGGGCCGACCCTGACAACGATCTGGCGCTGGTGACGGCGGCACGGGAGGCGGCGGGCCCGGCCTGCCGGATCCGGCTCGACGCCAACCAGGGCTGGGCGCCCAGGACAGCGGTGCGGCTCATCTCCGCGATGGAGGACGCCGGCCTGGACGTGGAACTGGTCGAGCAGCCGACACCGGCCGCGGACCTGGACGGGCTGGCGTGGGTCGCCGACCGCGTGGACACCCCGATCCTCGCCGACGAGTCCGTGTTCGGCATCCGCGACCTGATGGAGGTGATCCGGCGCCGCGCGGCCGACATGGTCAACGTCAAGCTGGCCAAGTGCGGCGGCCTGGCTCCCGCCCGGAGCCTCCTCGACCTCGCGGCAGCCGCGCAGATGGGCACGATCGTCGGCTCGATGATGGAAGGGCCGGTCGGGGTGGGGGCCGCGGCCAGCCTCGTCGCGGCGTGCGAACCCACCGCCGTCAGCGACCTCGACGCCGCCTGGTGGCTGGCCTCGGCGCCGCTGCGGGGCGGCATCCGGTACGCCGACGGCGCCGTGGAGCTGCCGGACGCGCCAGGTCTGGGCATCGACATCGGCGCCTGACATGTCATGAGCGGCGACGGGCGCAACCGTTACCAGTTTGCCGCCTCGGAAAGTCCTTACCCGACGGTGTGTCGCCGGCCGGGGTTTCGTAGGGTCAGCGGTCGGGGGTAAGGATCGCCGCCGCGTAGGAGGAGAAACCGGTGACGTTGCAGCCAGGTGCAGAAGGCGTCGTGTCGGCCGCCGTGGCAACCCTCTGGAGCGGGCCCGAGGTGACGCGGCCGAGCGACGAGCCCGCCCTGCGCACGCCCGTCGACATGCGGGCCTGGGTGGCCGGGCTCGGCGACCAGGACCGCTCCGGGGAGTCGGCCCGGATCCTGGCGCAGCTGCTGCTCGGCGAGCGCGTGCTCGTCGACGAGATCGAGGGCGACTGGGTGAAGGCGGTGGCGCTCGACCAACCGAGTTCTCAGGACCCCCGCGGATACCCCGGCTGGCTGCACGCGGACCACCTGACCTCGGACACCGTCCCGGCGGACGGTTCCGAGCTGGTGGTTGACGCCACCGCCACCGCTGTGCGGGACGCTCCCTTCGGGGACATCCTGTTGTACGGGGTGACCATCGGCACCCGCCTGGTCGGCGTGGACATGGCGTACCGCGGATGGACGCAGGTGTTCGTGCCCGGTCACGAGGAGCCCGGGTGGGTGCGCACCGCGGACCTCACGCAGGCGCCGGACGGATCCGCCACCGCCGAGGACGTGCTCGCGGTCGCCGAGCGGATCATCGACGCGCCGTACGTGTGGGGCGGCATGTCCGCCTACGGCGTGGACTGCTCCGGCCTGGTGCACCTGGCGTGCCGGCGGCACGGCGTCACGCTCCCCCGGGACGCGCACGACCAGGCCGAGGCGACCAAGGAGATCTCGCTGGAGGACGCGGCGCCGGGAGACCTGTACTTCTTCGCCCGGCCCGGCGAGCCGATCCACCACGTGGGTTTCGTGGCGGGCGAGCGGCGGATGGTGCACGCCTCGCTGGATCACCACCGGGTGGTGCTGGAGCCGCTGGAGGGCGAGCGCGCGGACACCCTGACCGGCGCCCGCCGCGTCCTCTCCTGATCGGCTAGCGGGCCGGGCGTCCGGCCTTCGCCTTCGGCCGCCGCGTCGCGGCGGCGCCGCCGCCCAGAACGGCCCCGTCGTCGTCGGCCGCCCCGTCATGCTCCGCTGAGTCGTCCTGAGCGCCGCCGTCGGAGTCGCCGCCGCCGCGAGAGGCTCCGTCGCGGGCCGCCTGGCGCACCAGGTGCCGGGTCCGCAGCAGGCTTGCGGCGGTCGTGACGACGAGCGTGCCGACGATGACGCTCAACGACACGGCGATGGGCACCTCGGGCGCCCAGGAGACCGGCTCGCCGCCGTTGACCAACGGCACGTTGTTCTCGCGCAACGCCTCCATGACCAGCTTCACGCCGATGAAGCCGAGCACCACGGCCAGGCCGACGCTGAGATACACCAGCCGGTCGAGCAGGCCGCCGAGCAGGAAGTACAGCTGCCGCAGCCCCATCAGGGCGAACACGTTCGCGGTGAAGATCAGATAGCCCTCTTCGGTGAGCCCGAAGATCGCGGGAATCGAGTCCAGCGCGAAGATCAGGTCGGTGGTGCCGATCGCGATCATCACGATCAGCATCGGAGTGAACAGCCGCCGCCCGTCCAACCGGGTGGTCATCCTCGTGCCGTCGTACTCCCTGGAGAGCGGCAGCACCCGCCGGCTCCAGCGAATCAGCGCGTTCTCCTTGAAGTCCGTCTCGTCGTCCTGGCCGTGCAGCGCCAGCTTCACGGCGGTGTAGATCAGGAACGCCCCGAAGGCGTAGAACACCCACGCGAACTGGTGGATGATCGCGACACCGGCCGCGATGAACACGCCCCGCATCACCAGCGCCAGCACGATCCCGATCAGAAGCATTTTCTGCTGGTACGCCCGAGGCACGGCGAACCGGCTCATGATGATCACGAAGACGAACAGGTTGTCCACCGAGAGGCTGTACTCGGTGAGCCATCCGGCGAAGAACTCACCTGAGTACCTCGGACCCGAGAAGACCAGCACCCCTAGGCCGAACAGCACCGCGAGCCCGACGTAGAAGCCCACCCAGAGCAGCGACTCACGCATCGAGGGCTCATGCGGACGCCGACCCACGATCAGCAGGTCGGCGAGCAGCAGGCCGCACAGCGCTAACAGGGTGGCGGTCCACACCCAGGTGTCAATATTCACGAATGATCCTCCGGTTGGCACACTTGCGAAGGCGCCGGCTCCCTTGACGCGTAACGCCGGAACTCGCCACCTTCGGACACCGGAGGTCTCTCCCGCCGCCGCACGGCGACCGACGGCGCCGGGTGCGCGCCCGTCGGGCGCGACCGTGCTGACGACACCGCCGCGAGGGAATACTCCCCTCCTAACCCGCCATTCTCCCTCACCGACCGGCGTTCTGGGCGGTCAGGGGCCGATCCGTGTCCAGCGCCACGCGTGCGAAGCTTGCGGGCATGGTTCTCGAGGTCGCCTTGATCGATGTCAGCCCGGGTCAGGAGCACCAGTTCGCCGAGGCGTACCGGACGGTGCGTCACGTGCTGGCAGGCACGCCAGGCTGCCGCTCGGTGCGCATGACCCGCGGGGTGGAGTCCAGGTCGCGATTCGTCCTGCTGGTGGAGTGGGATTCCGTCACGGCGCACCTGGAGAACTTCCGCGACAGCGACCGGTTCGGCGTGTGGCGCGCCGCCATCGGCCCCCACTTCGCGGCGCCGCCGCACGTGGAGCACTTCACCGACGTGGACTGAAGGCAGCTCACAGGCGTCCCGGCCATGCGTTGACGCAGCAGGCGTGCGCCGCACGTCGCGCTACCGGCGGGCGGCCTTGCGCGTCGCCCGTCGAGCCTCCAGCAGCGGCAGCACCACAGCTGCGAGCGCGCCGCCAACCAGCGGCGCCACGATGTACAGCCACACCTGGGGCAGGCCGTCGCCGCCGGCGAAGAGCGCCGGCCCGATCGAGCGGGCCGGGTTCACACCCGAGCTGGACAGCGGGATGCCCGCAAGGTGGACCGCGGCGAGCGCCCCGCCGATCGCCACGCCGGCCAGGGCGCTGTGCTCCGTGCGTCCGGTGACGGCGAGCACCACGAACACCAGCAGGAACGTCAGCACGATCTCGGCGACGAGCGCGCCGCCGACATTCGCGGTTCCGGCGTACGCGTTGGCGCCCATCGCCTTGGTCTGGTCCGTGGCCCCGCCCCACTGCACCAGACCCCACAGCAGCGCCGCGCCGACGATGCCGCCGGCGACCTGGCCGACCCAGTAACCGACCGCGTCGGTCACCGAGATCCGCCGCGCCACCAGGGCCCCGAGGGTCACCGCCGGGTTGATGTGGCACCCCGACACCGGCCCGATCGCGTACACCAACACCAGCAGAGTGAGCCCGAATGCCAGCGCGACTCCGAGCGCGCCGACCGTGTCGAGACCGAAGACCGCGCTACCTACTCCGAAGAACACCAGCAGCAGCGTCCCCACGAACTCCGCGACGTACTTTCCACAGAGGCCTCCTCTCGTTGCCACCGCGATAGCACAGCATCGGTTGCGCGCATCCCTCGCGGCGGCCGAACCTCATGATCCAATTGTGGAGGAAAAGTGTGAGAACCACCACACCCGTCCGGGCCGGATTGTCGAAAATCTCCGCTGCGCCGCTCGTCAAGACGCCACGGCCAGCCAGAACGCGTCAGCGGACGCCGGCCGTGTCCATCTGGCGCAGCTCCTTCTTCAACTCCGAGATCTCGTCACGGATCCGGGCCGCCAGCTCGAACT
>WHSM01000033.1 GCA_009380105.1 Micromonosporaceae bacterium | reverse complement strand
TCGCCAGCATCCCGGTGCTGATCCTCTTCGCCTTCACGCAGCGGTACGTCATCGAAGGCGTCTCCCGCAGCGGTCTGAAAGGCTGATCCCCCAAGGAGCGTTGTCGTGAAACGGATTCTCGCGGTCGCAGCCGCCCTGGCGTTCGCGCTGGGCGTGCCCGCGGCGGCCGCCTCATCCCCGACGTCCTACTCCAACGCGGTGTCCAAGGGTTTCGCGGACACCTTCGCCGACCCTGTGATCATCCGCGGCGAGGACGGCCGCTGGTACTCCTACGGCACCTCCGATCCGCTGCGGGAAGGCGAAGGCGTCTTCCACCGGATCCCGACTGCGGTCTCCGACGACCTCGTCAACTGGTCCTACGAGGGCGACGCGCTGGAGTCGGCCGACGTGCCGGCGTACGCCGAGCCCGACACGTCCTTCTGGGCCCCGGACGTGCGCTACCTCGACGGCCGGTACGTCATGTACTACACGGTGACGGACACCAAGGTCGCGCCCGGCTGGACCGACTTCGCGATCGGCGTGGCGACGGCCCCGAGCCCGACCGGCCCGTGGACGCACTCGGACACCCCGGTCGTGCCGCCGCGTCCTGCGCCCAGCGGCGGCTGGTGGGGCACCATCGACCCGTCCCAGTTCACCGACGCCGACGGGGCCAAGTACCTCTACTTCGGCGGCTACTTCGGCGGAATCTGGGTCACCGAGCTGTCCGCCGACGGCCTGCGCGCTGTGGGCGAGCCGACCCGGGTCACGATCGACAACAAGTTCGAGGGCGGGTACGTGGTGCGCCACGACGGCTGGTACTACCTGTTCGGCTCCTCGGCGAACTGCTGCGCCGGCCCGACCACCGGGTACGCGGTCTTCGCCGGCCGATCGAAAAGCCCGCGCGGACCGTTCGTCGACGCCTCCGGGACCAGCCTGGACACCTCCCGGGCCGGCGGCACGCCCGTGGTCGCCCAGAACGGCAACACCTGGATCGGCCCTGGCCACAACGGCCTGGTCACCGACCTGGCCGGGCAGGACTGGTTCGTCTACCACGCGATCGACCGCCGCGACCCGTACCTGGACCAGCCGCACGGCGTCAACGAGCGGCCGATGCTGATCGACCGACTGGACTGGATCGACGGCTGGCCGGTCGTCCGCGCCGGCGCCGGCCCGTCGGAGGGCGCTCAGCCGGCCCCGGTGACGACCGGGCCGGTGCACGAGACGTTCGACTCGGGGTTGGGCGGCTGGGAGACCGTCAGCGGCGAGTGGTCGGTCTCGGACGAGTCGGTCCGGCAGACCGAGTCGGGCAAGGCCACGCGGCTGCTGACCGCGCGGGCCGAGGTCCCCGACGACATGCGCGCCGAGGCGGACGTGCGGCTGGCCGGCTCAGGCGCCGACGCGGTCGGCCTCGCCGTGCGCCACATGTCGCCGGGGCACTCCGCGACCGTGTGGCTGGACCGATCCGCCGGCGCCCTGGTCGCCGAAGTGGTCGACGGCGCGCGGCGGACCCGTGCCAGGGCGCCGCTGCCGGGCGGCTTCAGCTACGACGCCTGGCACAACCTCGCCGTGGAGGCACGAGGCGACCGCCTGGTCGCGTCGGTCACCGACGCCCGGCTCGGCGACCCGCAGGCCGAGGTGTCGCTGCGGCTCCCGGCGGGGCTGGCCGGTGGTCAGGTCGGCATCGCCGCGCGTGGCGCGGGCGCCTCCGCCGACAACGTCAGCGCGGCCCCGCTGTTCGAGCCCGTCACGGAGCGGGCCCCGACGCCGCAGCCGGGCGCGCCGCTGGCGGCGCACTCCGACGAGTTCGACGGCGCCTCGCTCGGCGAGGACTGGAGTTGGGTGCGCGAGGATCCGGACGCCGTCGTTGGCGACGGCGGCCTGACCTGGCCCACGCAGGCGGACGACCTGGTCGGCGACGACAACCAGGCCGGCGTGCTGCTGCGCGACGCGCCGTCCGGCGACTACATCGTCGAGGCGAAGCTCTCCATCGACCTCGGCGTGGACACGATCCGCAACTACCAGCAGGCGGGTCTGGTGGCGTACGCCGATGACGACCACTTCGCCCGGCTGTCCCACGTCGCGATCTGGAACACCCGCCAGGTCGAGTTCGGCAAGGAGATGCCGTTCGCCGACGGGTTGGCCTTCGGCGGCAACATCGTCGGGCCGCCGGCCGAGACCACGTGGCTGCGGCTGGCGCACCGGGTCGATCCCGACAACGGCGAGCACGAGTACCGCGCGGCATCCAGCCGCGACGGCGAGACCTGGGTCTGGGGCGGCGTCTGGACCCTGCCGGCCGGCGCCGATCCGAAGATCGGGCTGGTCTCCCACGGCGGCGACTCGCCGCAGGGCACCGCCGTGTTCGACCACCTCCGCATGTACGAATGGAACTGAGTCCACGATGGGCGTCCGGTCTCGTCGCGCTCGCCTTGACCGCGGGCTGCGGCTCGTCGGCGGGCGACGACGAGGCCGGACGCGCCGATTCCGACAGGAGCGACGTGACCTTCAGCAATCCCGTCTACGACGCGAACTTCCCGGACCCGGGCGTGCTCAAGGTCGGTGACACCTACTACGCGTACGGCACCAACGACGGCGCCCGGAACGTGCCGCTGCTCACCTCGAAGGACCTGGTGCGCTGGTCGAAGCCGACCGAGGTGCTGCCGGAGCTGGGCGGCTGGGTCACGCCCGGTCACACCTGGGCGCCCGAGGTCGCGCAGATCGCCGACGACCGCTACGTCGTGTACTACACGGCCAGGTCGACCACGACGAACCTGCAGTGCGTCGGGGCGGCCGTCGCGGACAACCCGCGTGGCCCGTTCGTCGACGAGTCGGACACGCCGTTGATCTGCGAGGCGGACGAGGGCGGGTCGATCGACGCGAGCCCGTTCCGGGACGCCGACGGCAGCCTCTACCTGCACTGGAAGAACGACGGCAACCACATCGGCGTCCCGACACACTTGTACGGGCAGCGGCTGGCGAAGGACGGCCTGAGCCTCCTCGGCGAGCGGGTGCGACTGCTGACCAACCACGCGGCCTGGCACGGGAAGGTCATTGAGGCGCCGCAGCTGCATCGGCGCAAAGACGGCTACTACCTGCTCTACTCGGCCAACGCGTACGACGCGGACGCGTACGCCGTGGGTTACGCCCGCTGCGACGGCCCGCTCGGCCCGTGCCACGACGCCGGGGAGAACCCGATCCTCGCCAGCGCGAAAGGCGCGGCCGGGCCGGGCCACTGCTCGATGGTCGTCGGCCCGGACGGCCAGGACTGGCTGCTCTACCACGCGTGGCCACCGGACGCGATCGGCTCCGCCGACCCCGGTCGGCAGATGTGGCTGGACCGGGTCGAGTGGTCGGACGGCAAGCCGGTCGTGCGCGGCCCCACCGCCGACCCGCAACCCGCGCCTGTCCAGGGACGCTAGACGGCTCCGGAGAAGGTGTCGCACCGTCGCGGGTCGCCGCTCTCGTGACCGGTCGTGAACCAGCGTTGGCGCTGCTCGCTCGAGCCGTGGGTCCAGCTCTCCTGGTTGATCTGGCCGCCGGACTTGCGCTGGATCGCGTCGTCGCCGACGGCCTGCGCGGCCCGCAGCGCCTCGGCGATGTCGGAGTCGGTGATCGCGTCGAAGAGCCTGTTGCCCCGCAGGTCCTCGGTCTGCGCGGCGTGCGCGGCCCAGGCCCCGGCGTAGCAGTCCGCCTGCAGTTCCAGCCGGATCGACAGCTGGTTGGCGTTGCCCGGGTCGCGCTGCTGCTGCCGGCGCACGTCGCTGGAGGTTCCGAGGACGTTCTGCACGTGGTGGCCGTACTCGTGGGCCAGCACGTACGCCTCCGCGAACTGCCCCGGGGCGTCGAACCGGCTGGCCAGCTCGTCGTAGAACGTCAGGTCGATGTAGACGTGGCTGTCGGCCGGGCAGTAGAACGGGCCGACGCCGCTGTCGGCCTGCCCGCACTCCGTGTGCACCGAGTTCGAGAAGAACCTGGTGGTGGTCGCCCGGTACGGCTGACCCAGCGTCTCGGGCAGCGCGTGCTGCCAGTAGGCCTGGATCGAGTTCACGTACGCCAGATTGCGGCAGTCGGCCTGCTCGAAGCGCTGCGCGTTGGACGCGTCGCACTTCTCCGCCAGGCTCTGCGACGGCGGGTCGTCGCCGCCTCCGACCAGGTCGCCGAGGCCGCCGCTGTAGCCGAGGAACCCCAGGATCAGGACGACGACGAGACCGCCGATGCCGCCGCCCAGCTTGCCGCCCGGCAGGGGAATCGGCAGCCCTCCGCCGCCCCTTCCGAAGCCGCCGCCCGAGCCGCGCACGTCCTCGACCTGGCTGGCGTCGAGATCGGCGCCTTCGTTGAGATCGGGCATGACCCCTCCCGTGGGTGACCGCGGCAGTCCGGATGCCGCGGGAACAGCCTATTTCCGGCCGACGTTCCGCGTGGGTGCGGCACGCCACACGGCCGCCGCGTGATCGCCGGCGATATTCGCTCGCGCCCGCCGGTACACTCGGTGGCGTGTTGGCTTGCAGAGACTGACCTACGCACGCCAGTCGATCGTTCGACTGGCGTTTTCGCGCGCCCGTTTGCTGGTCCAGTCCCCGCCAACCCGAAAGCGAGCCTCCCATCATGATCTCCGCCACCGGCCTGGAGCTGCGCGTCGGCGCGCGCACACTGCTCTCCGAGACCACCCTGCGGGTGCAGCCCGGGGACCGGATCGGTCTCGTGGGCCGCAACGGCGCCGGGAAGACCACCGCGCTCAAGGTTCTCGCGGGCGAGTCGCTCCCGTACGCCGGACGCCTGGATCGGCGTGGCCCGATCGGCTATCTGCCGCAGGACCCGCGCACCGGAGACCTGGAGGTCAGCGCCCGTGACCGGGTGCTCTCGGCGCGCGGCCTGGACACTCTGCTCGCCGAGCTGGGCAAGCTGCAGGCGGCGCTCGCGGAGACCGCCGACGCCGTCGAGCGCGACCGGCTGGTGCGTCGGTACGGCGCGCTGGAAGACCGGTTCGCCGCGCTCGGCGGGTACGCCGCGGAGGCCGCCGCCGCGCGGATCTGCGCCAACCTGGGGCTGGCGGACCGGGTGCTCGGGCAGCCGCTCGGCACCCTGTCGGGCGGCCAGCGCCGTCGCGTGGAGCTGGCGCGGATCCTGTTCAGCGAGGCGTCGGAGGACGGCTCCGGCGGCACGCTGCTGCTGGACGAGCCGACCAACCACCTCGACGCGGACTCCGTCGTGTGGCTGCGCGGCTTCCTCGCCGGCTACAAGGGCGGTCTGATCGTGATCAGCCACGACGTCAACCTGCTCGACACGGTCGTGAACAAGGTCTGGTACCTCGACGCCAACCGCTCGGCCCTCGACTTCTACAACGTCGGCTGGAAGACGTACCTGAAGCAGCGGGAGACCGACGAGCGGCGGATGCGGCGGGAACGCGCCAACGCCGAGCGCAAGGCCGGCGCCCTGATGGCGCAGGCGGACAAGATGCGGGCCAAGGCCACGAAGGCGGTCGCGGCCCAGAACATGGCCAAGCGCGCCGAGCGGCTGCTCAGCGGGCTGGAGGGGGAGCGGGCCGGCGACAAGGTGGCGAAGGTGCGGTTCCCGACGCCGGCGCCGTGCGGCAAGACCCCGTTGCTGGCCGCGGGGCTGTCCAAGTCGTACGGCTCACTGGAGGTCTTCGCCGGCGTGGACGTGGCGGTCGACCGCGGCAGCCGGGTGGCGATCCTGGGCTTGAACGGCGCCGGGAAGACCACGCTGCTGCGGCTGCTCGCTGGCCAGGAGCGTGCCGACACCGGCGAGGTCACGCCGGGCCACGGGCTGCGGCTGGGCTACTACGCCCAGGAGCACGAGACTCTGGACACCGACCGGACAGTGCTGGAGAACATGCGCTCGGCCAGCGGCGCGACCCGGACCGACACGGAGCTGCGCAAGATCCTGGGGGCGTTCCTGTTCAGCGGGGACGACGCGGCCAAGCCCGCCGGGGTGCTCTCGGGCGGAGAGAAGACCCGGCTCGCGCTGGCCAGCCTGGTCTGCTCCGGCGCCAACGTGTTGTTGCTGGACGAGCCGACCAACAACCTCGATCCGGTGAGCCGGGAGCAGGTGCTCGACGCGATCGCGCGCTACCCGGGGGCGATCGTGCTGGTCACCCACGACCCCGGCGCGGTGACGGCCTTGACGCCGGATCGGGCGATCCTGCTCCCGGACGGCGTGGAGGACGCGTGGAGTGACGACCTGCTGGAGCTGGTCGAGCTGGCGTGAGCCCGCCCCTCAGGCCGCCGCGTCCCGGGCGTGCAGCGCCCTGACCGTCGGCGAGGACTCCACCGTCGCCGGATCCGGGTAGGCGCCGAAGACGCGGTCGGCGGTGCCGGCGCTGGTCACCGTGAACCAGTAGTGCTCGTTCTTGTAGTGGTGCAGCCGGTGGTTGCGCCAGATCGCCCGGTACGCCCGCGAGCGGGGACGGTAGTCGCTGTGGATCAGGTAGTGGGTCCACTCGTACGCGAAGCCGAGCGCGCCGACGCCGACCAGGAAGGTGAGCCCGAGCCCGAGGCGTGGGAACGCGAGCAGGCCGATCGCGGCGTACGCCGGCAGCAGCCAGAGCAGCGCCTGCCACGGGATGAACACCAGCGGCGTGTCGCGAGGGTCGGCGTGGTGCTCGCGATGCTTGCGCGCCAGCAGCGGGTCGACGGTCAGGCCTGCCAGCGTGCGCGGCCGCCAGTGCAGCACGCAGACGTGCACGACCCATTCGAAGCACGGGAACATCGCGAGCATCGCGAGGGGGAGCAGCGCGTCGCTGAGCCGCCAGTCGCCGACCGCCAGCCGGACGGCGAGCGCGATGGCGAGCGTCCCGCCGATCAGCCACGGCGACGGGTGGCGGAGGAAGGCGCGCCAGGCTGCCGCCAGGGTGACGGCGTCGCGGCGGCGGGCGCCGGTGATGGCGGCTTCGTCGGCCCGCAGCCGCTCGCGGGCGCGCTCGTCGAGGTCGGCGGCGTCGCGGCGGGCCGCCAGTCGGGCGGGTACGCCGTGATCGCTCATCATCAGTCCTCCAAACGGCGGATCGCGTCGAGGAGCCTGTCGGTCGCCGGCCGCAGCAGATCCTCGGCGGCGTGTCGGGCGGCGTCCGGGTCGCCGGCGGCGATGGCCTCGGCCAGGGCGCGGTACGCCTCGGGTCGCCCCACCTCGGCCTGCATCAGCGGCGCGAGCGGCTCCAGGAGCGGCTCGTACGCCAGGCGCAGGCTGTTGAACATCAGCCGGAACGCGACCGAGTCGGCCCCGTCGACCACGTGGTCCCAGAACCGCAGGGCGTGACGCTGCTCGAACACCGGATCCGGATCGGCTTCCAGCGCCGCGACCGCGTCGCCCAGGGGCTCGGCGAGCCGCGCCCCGGACCGCTCGGCGGCCAACGCCGCGACCTGGGGCCCGTTGTGCAGCCGGGCTTCGAGAATGCTGCGCGCGACTGACAGGTCCAGCTCGCCCTGCGGGAGCAGCAGCCGCGGCAGCAGCTCCAGGCCGGCGTGGCGACGGAAGTCGCGGACGGTGGTGGCGCCGCCTTGGCGCACCTCGACCAGGCCGGCGTGGGCGAGTCGCTGCAGCGCCTCGCGGACGGTGGGCCGGGAGACGCCGAGCACGTCGGCCAGGCGGCGCTCGCTCGGCAGCGCCTCGCCGGCGGCGAAGTCGCCGCTGACCACTCCCGAGAGGATCTGGTCGAACACCTTGTCCGGGGTCGATTGCCGGGTGACGGGTTCCAGTGCCATACGAGGCACTGTGCCGTACATAGGTCAAGAGGTCAAGTGGCCTGACCAGTTCTCTTGGCAGCTCCTCACCGCAGCACAGCGGCGAGCGCGATGGCGCTGATCGCGCCGGCGCCGGCCAGCAGCAGCGGCGCCTCCGGCGCCGGCCCGGCCTGCCGCTCCGGGGCCGTGGCGGCGATCGTCAGCCATGGGAAGAACGCCAGCCACGCGTGTTCCGCCCCGCCGCGCGCGAAACCGGTCAGCACCGAGAACACCACCGCGGCGCCCGCTCCCATCAGGAACGGCCAGGCCGGGGTGTTGCGCAGCTTGCGCAGACTCGCCACCATCGGCGGCCCGGCCGCCAGCAGCAGCGCGACCAGGCTCAGCCCGGCCCACCACAGCGCCGCCCGGTACGGCGCGATCTCGTCGGCGTGGTCGGCCCGGGCCGACAGCAGGCCCGCGGTCCAGCTGAAGCCGAACGCCTGCGCCGCCAGCACAGGCGCCAGCGCCCCGACGCCAGTGAGCACGTTCAGCAGCGGGCGCCGGCGGGCGAAGTACAGGCAGATCACTGACAGGCCGAGCCACGCGGCGGCGTACGCGAACAGCGCCGCGACGCCGAGCAGCACGCCCGCGCCGAGCCCCCAGACGGCGGCGCGCCGCCCTCGTCGCTCGGTCGCGACCACTCCAGCCGCCGCCATCGCGGCTCCCAGGACGGCGGCCACGGCGTCCATGCTGCCAGCGCTCCAGAGGGCGTACGGCGCGAGCGCGAGCACCGGAACGTACCGCCTGGCGTTGAGGTCGCCGCAGGCCGACCGTGCCACGTGCAGCACCAGCGGCACGACCAGCGCGCCGACAGCGGCGACCAGGGACGCGAGCAGCAGGTCGTCGCCGAGCCCCAGCCGGCGCAGCGACCAGAGCAACAGCACCGGGCCCGGCGGATGCCCCCAGGTGTGCCGGCTGTGAGCCGCGTCCGAGTCGGTGAAGCCGGCCAGCCAGCCGCCCGGGTCGTCGCCCACGTCCGCGACATCGCCGCCAGGGCCGTCAAGGTCGGTCAACGACGCGGCGAGCCCGGCGGGGCCGTCGCGGAGCGCCAACGAGACGCCCCAGGCCAGGGTCGCGACGTACCCGCCGGCGAGCACGGCCGGCCACGGCGCGCGTTCCCACAGCCGGCCCGCCGACAGCCACAGGACGGCTGCCGCCACGGCCACGGCGCCGAGCAGCCACACCGGCGCGGACGGCGCGTACCGTCCCAGGAACGGCGAGCTGGCGGCGCCGAGCCGCGCGTCCAGCGACACGGCGACCCAGCACAGCAGCAGGCCGACTCCGGCCAGCGCAAGCCAGGTCGCCAGGTCACGGCGTTGCACGCCGCGTCCACCTGCGCTTTCGTCATCGCTGCCCACGGCGCCCCACGCTATCGGTTAGTCGACAAGATCCCGTCGTTCGGTTGTCTTCTTGCGACTAACTGGCGCATGATCGTTCTTGGCGGTCTAATAAGGAGGACCGTCGAACCACTCACCGAGTGACGTGAGGGATGAACATGGCAGCCACCGGCACCACCACCACCGCCCCGAAGGGTCGCCGGATCGTCGGCGCGGAGCGCGCCTCACTCGCCAAGGACCTTGTCAAGCGGTACACGCAGGGTGAGAGCATTCGGGCGCTCGCTTCCACGACCGGTCGCTCGTACGGTTTCGTGCACCGGGTGCTGACGGAGTCAGGCGTGCAGTTGCGGCAGCGCGGTGGGGCTCGGCGTCGTAAGAGCAGCTGAACCCGCTGCTGGATGACCGAACCTGGAGTGCGGCTGGACCTCGACGGCCCGGTCGCGACAATCACCCTGTGTCGGCCCGAATCGCTTAATCCTCAAACGCCGCTTCTGTGGCATCGGCTCCGCGACATCGGCCGCGACCTGCCAGGCGACGTGCGCCTGGCAGTCGTGCGCGGCGAAGGACGCGCGTTCTCCGCGGGGCTGGACCAGGCTGCCCTCACCGGCGAGGCACTGGAAGGCGGGTTCTCGTTTCCGGAGCTGGCGCGGATGGCTCCCGGGGAACTGGAGCGGCACATCGCGTTGTACCAGGAAGGATTCTCCTGGCTGCGCCGGCCGGACCTGGTCAGCGTCGCGGCGGTGCAGGGGCACGCGGTCGGCGCCGGTTTTCAGCTCGCGCTCGCGTGCGACCTGCGGATCGTCGCCAGCGACGTGCAGTTCTGCATGGCCGAGGTCCGCCTTGGCCTGGTCCCCGACCTGGGCGGCACGAAGCGCCTGGTCGAGTTGGTCGGGTACGCCCGCGCCCTGGAGATCTGCCTGACCGCCCGTCGCATCGGGGCCGAGGAGGCCCGCGCGATCGGCCTCGCGGCGCTGGTGGTCGAGCCGGCCGAGCTCGACAGCGCCGTGGCGGACCTCGCGGCGGCGTTGACGACGCCGCCGCGCGGCGCCGTGTCCGAGATCAAGGCGCTGCTCGCGGGGGCGGCCGGCCGGTCACACGCCGAGCAGGAAGCGGCCGAGCGCGCCGCCCAGGCCCGCCGGATACGTGATCTCGCCGACCTCGGGGAGTAATCCGACACGCGCAGTAGTTGTCGTAGGCGTGCCCCAGACTGGGCATGACACGAGACCGCTGCGGAGGTGACACGTGACCGGACCCATGGGCGGCGCCGGGATGATGGGTTCCGGCTGGGGCTTTCTGCGCTCCATGCGCAACGAGGACCGGATCAAAGGCCGGAGCGTCAACCGCGAGACGGTGCGCCGGATCCTCGCCTTCGCCCGCCCGTACCGCCGGCACGTGGCGGTCTTCCTGGTGATCGTGGTGCTCTCCTCGATCGCGGGGGTGGCCACCCCGGTGCTCGCCGGCTGGGTCGTCAATGCGATCACCGACGACGGCGACCGCCGCCTCGTGGTGACCATCGCCCTCGTGATCGCCGGCCTCGCCGTGCTCGACGCCGGGCTGAGCCTGGTGCAACGGCTGCTGTCGGCCCGGATCGGCGAGGGCGTGATCCTGGATCTGCGCCGGGCGGTCTTCGACCATGTGCAGCGGATGCCGCTGCAGTTCTTCACCCGCACCCAGACCGGCGCTCTGGTGAGCCGCCTCAACAACGACGTCATCGGCGCGCAGCGCGCCTTCACCTCCACCCTGTCCGGGGTGGTGAGCAACGTGATCGCGCTGGTGCTCACGGCCGCGGTGATGTTCGCGCTGTCGTGGCAGATCACTGCGCTGTCGCTGGCGCTGCTGCCGGTGTTCATCCTCCCCGCCCGCTGGGTCGGCCGCAGGCTCGCCGAGATCACCCGGGAGAGCTACCAGCTCGACGCGACGATGAACGCGCAGATGACCGAGCGTTTCGGCGCCGGCGGGGCGCTGCTGGTCAAGCTGTTCGGCCGCTTGAACGAGGAGGCCGACGAGTTCGGCGAGCGCGCGCGGCGGGTGCGTGACATCGGCGTGCTCTCCGCCCTCTACTCCAGCACCTTCTTCGTCGCGCTCACACTCGTCGCCACCTTGGCGCAGGCGCTGACATACGGGCTCGGCGGCTGGCTGGCGATCTCGGGGTCTGTGACGGCCGGCTCCGTGGTCACCCTGGCGCTGCTGTTGACCCGGCTCTACGGCCCGTTGACAGCCCTGTCCAACGTGCGCGTGGAGGTGATGAGCGCGCTGGTCAGCTTCGACCGCGTGTTCGAGGTGCTGGACCTGGCGCCGAGCCTCGTGGACCAGCCGGACGCCGTGGATCTGCCGGCGGGGCCGGGCCGGATCGAGTTCCGGGATGTGAGCTTCCGCTACCCGGCTGCCTCCGAGGTCTCACTCGCGTCGTTGGAGGACGTGGCGGTGCTGGATCGCACGACCAACGAGCCGGTGCTGCGCGGGTTCTCGTTCACGGTGGAGCCGGGCACGTTGGTGGCCCTGGTCGGGCCGTCCGGCGCGGGCAAGAGCACCACGTCGATGCTGGTCCCCCGGATCTACGACGTCACGGACGGCGCGGTGCTGGTCAACGGCGTGGATGTGCGGGGCCTGCGGGCCGAGTCGCTGCGGGCGTCGATCGGCGTGGTCACCCAGGACGCGCACCTGTTCCACGAGACCCTGCGCGCGAATCTGGCGTACGCCCGGCCGGAGGCGACCGACTCGGACCTGTGGGAGGCCCTCGACCGGGCGCAGCTCGGCGCTCTGATCCGGTCGCTGCCCGAGGGATTGGACACCGTGGTGGGGGAGCGGGGTTACCGCTTCTCCGGCGGTGAGAAGCAGCGGATCGCGATCGCACGCCTGCTGCTCAAAGGGCCGAGCATTGTGATCCTCGACGAGGCGACGGCGCATCTGGACTCCGAGTCGGAGGCTGCCGTGCAGCGGGCGCTCGGTGAGGCGTTGGTCGGGCGCACCGCGTTGGTGATCGCGCACCGGCTGTCGACGATCCGCGACGCCGACGAGATCGTGGTGCTCGACGACGGCCGAATCGTCGAACGGGGCCGGCACGAGGATCTGGTGACGGCCGGCGGCCTGTACGCCGAGCTGTACCGGACCCAGTTCGCCGACTCGCCACGCAGCTCGCCGGGGCCGCTCGCCGCGGCCCGCGCGGCCGCTGGCCCGCCCCAGACCGACTAGCGCCCCAGACCGACTAGCGGCGGACCGCGCCTTCGATCAGGTCGAGCACCGGCCCGAGGTCGCCCGCGTGACGGCCCATGGCCAGGTGCAGCACGAGGCCGTCGTGCGCGAGCTCCAGCAGCCGCTGCAGCACCGGCACCGGCACGTCGTCGCGGAGGGCGCCGGCCTCGCGCTGCCGTTCGAGGCGCTCCCGCGTGGCCTGGGCGATCGCCTCGGAGCGCTCCGCCCAGCGCTTGGCGAACTCGGGGTCGGTGCGCAGCCGCCGCGACACCTCAAGCTGCGTGCCGAGCCAGCCGACGACCTCGGGGGAGTTCGCCCGCGTGACGAGGTCCCGCATCACCTGGACCAGGCCGTTGCGGGCGACGGTGTCGACCATCGCAGCGGCGTCGTCCCCGGCGACCGCGAGGAAGAGGGACTCCTTGTCCCGGAAGTGGTGGAAGATCGCGCCACGGGACAGGCCGGTCTCCTCTTCGAGGCGGCGCACCGTGGCGCCTTCGTACCCGTGCCGCGCGAAACAGGCCCGGGCGCCGGCGAGGATCTCCCGGCGCCGAGCGTCGAGGTGGTCCTGGCTCACTCGCGGCACGTGTTGATCGTGACAGGGTGCGCTGGGTATCGCAATCCGTACGTACGGCTTGCCAAAGTGGGACCTCCCCTGCCACAGCGGCGGCCCCACCCAGCGCCGGGCCTCCCGTCGCGGCGGCGGTCTTCGCGTCGCGTGTTCGGACCTGCCAGGATAGGCCTCGTGACTGAGCTTGCAGAGCGCCTTGCCTCGGAGGCGGAAGACTCGGCGGCGCCGGACCGCCTGCTGCGGGTGGCGGCCGTCCAGGCGGAGGCCGCGCCGGGCGAGGTGGCGCTGAACGCGATCACGGCCGCGCGGCTGATCCGTCAGGCCGGCGAGCGGGGCGCCGCGCTGGCCGTGTTCCCTGAGCTGTTCCTGCCGGCCTACTGCCCGCCTGAGCTCGCGGCCCGGCCCGAGCGCTGCGACGTGCCGGTCGAGGACGGCGACCGGGTCCCGGACCTGCGGCTGGACCCGATCCGCGCCGCTGTCAGGGACGCCGGCGTGGTGGCCGTCATCGGCGCCAGCACGCGTCGCCCGGACGGCGCACGGCGCTGCTCCGCGCTGGTGGCCGACCGCGCCGGCGAGATCCGCGCGGCGTACGACAAACAGCACCTGTGCGGGCGGCACGAGAAGGACCTGTTCTCCCTCGGCGAGCAGGGCTGCACGATCGAGGTCGACTCGTGGCGGCTCGGGATCGGCATCTGCTACGACGGCTGCTTCCCGGAGCACGCCCGCGCCGCGGTGCTCGCCGGCGCGCACGCGTACATCTGCCCGAGCGGCTACGTTGTCGGCTCCCATCCTCGCCGGAACCTCTATTACCGGGCGCGGGCGCTGGACAACACCAGCTACGTGGTCTTCGCCAACCCGGTCGGGGGAGGCGGCGACTGGCGGTTCAACGGCGGCGCGGCGATCTACGACCCCCAGGGACAGCCCATCGAGAAGGCGCCCGACGAGGGCGAGGCGATCGTCGTGGCCGACCTCGACCCGAAGGAGCTGCTCAGAGTGCGGGCCGCGCACGCCATGCTCGTCGACCGCCGCGACGACCTCACGCAGCGCGTCTTCCAGGTGATCGCCTGACCCCCGGCGCTACGGCAGCAGGGCGTCGATGGCGCGGTAGATCCGCTTCGCGGAGATCGGGTACGCCGTGCCGAGATGTTGCGCGTGCAGGCTGACCCGCAGCTCCTCGATCATCCACCGGATCTCGCGCACGTCGTCGCGGTCCTCGCCCAACTCCTCGACGAGTTCCCGGCGCGCCTCCTGCGTCTCCCGCACGGTCAGCATGTGCTGGCGGTCGCGGGCCTCGTTGCCGGGTAGCCGGTCGAGACGGGTGTGCGCGGCGTTGAGGTACCGCACCAGGTCCGGCAGCCGCTCCCACCCGGTGTCGGCTGCGAACCCGCGGTAGATCAGCCCGTCGAGCTGCGCGCGGACGTCGGCGACCGCCGGACTCGGCCCCGTGAGCCGGGCCGAGACCGCGTGCGCGGCCGACAGGATCTCCTCCACCGTGGTCACGACGTCCATCACGGTCTCCACCAGTGAAGGCCGCACCGCTTCCCGGAGTCGGTCGAAGCCGGCCTGGTCCCACGCCGGTCCGCCGGCTTCGGCGACCAGCTCGTCCAGCGCGCAGGCCGCGCAGTCCTCCAACAGGTCTGGGATGCCGCGGTGCGGGTTGCGGGACAGCGCCAGCTTCTGCGGGTTGGTCAACCGTCCCTGGGTGTACGTGGTCGGCGACGGCAGGTTGAGCAGCAGCAGTCGCCGCGTTCCCCGCCACATCGCGTGCTGTTGCTCGGCCCTGGTGTCGAAGACCCGGATCCCGACGCTGTCGCCCTCGTCGACCAGCGCCGGATAGACCGTCAGCCGCAGCCCGCCCCGCACCTGCTCCGCAGTCGCCGGCAGCGCGCCGAAGGACCACTCGCGCAGGCCGCGCCGCTCGATGCCGCTCGATGCCGCCGAGATGGTCTCGGCGACCTTGGGCGCGAGCTTCTGCCTCAGCGCCGCGAGATCCTTGCCTTCCGCGAGCGTGTCACCCTGCTCGTCCACCACCCGGAACGTCATCCTCAGGTGCTCCGGCGCCTGATCGAGGCGCCAGGCGTCGCGTGGCACGGCGACTCCTGTCAACGCCTCGAGCTCCCGCTCCAGCATCGGCAGCAGCGAGCCTTCCGGCCGGTCCGGCAGCCCGTCGAGCACGTCCTTGGCGTGGTCCGGGACCGGCACGAAGTTGCGACGCAGCGACTTCGGCAGGGAGCGGATCAACGCGGTGATCAACTCCTCGCGCAGCCCCGGCACCTGCCACCCGAAAGGCTCCTCGGGCGTCCGGCTCAGCAGGGGCAACGGGATGTGCGCGGTGACGCCGTCCGCGTCGCTCCCCGGCTCGAACTGGTACGTCAGCCGCAACCGCAACCCGTCGAGCTCCCAGCAGTCGGGGTAGTCGGCCGCGGTGACGCCGGCTGCCGCCTCGCCGACCAGCATCGACAGTGCGAAGGTCAGCACGCCGGGCTCGCGACGGCGGGTCTGCTTCCACCAGCTGTCGAAGTGCCGTCCCGAGACCACGTCGGCCGGGATCCGCTGGTCGTAGAACTCGAAGAGAGCCCCGTCGTCGACGACGATGTCGCGGCGGCGCGCCCGGTGCTCCAGGTCCTCGGCCTGCTCCAGCACCGCCCGGTTGGCGTGGAAGAACTCGTGCCGGGTCTCCCAGTCGCCTTCCACGAGCGCGTGCCGGATGAACAGCTCACGGGACAGCGCTTGGTCGATCCGGCCGAAGTGCACCCTGCGCTGGGCGACGATCGGCACCCCGTACAAGGTGACCTTCTCGTACGCCATCACCGCGCCCTGCTTCTTCTCCCAGTGCGGCTCGCTGTAGCTGCGCTTGGCCACATGCTGGGCCAGCGGCTCGACCCAACCCGGCTCGATCCTGGCGTTGATCCGGCCCCACAGCCGCGACGTCTCGACCAGCTCGGCGGAGACCACCCACTGCGGTTGCTTCTTGAACAGCGCCGACCCGGGGAAGATCGCGAACTTCGCGTTGCGGGCGCCGGCGTACTCCCGCTTGGCAGTGTCTTTCAAACCAATGTGGGAGAGCAGTCCGGCGAGCACCGAGGTGTGGATCCGGGTCGAGTCGGCCGGCTGCTCGTTGAGTGTGAGCCCGAGACCTTTGGCGACCTGGCGGAGTTGGCCGTGCACGTCCTGCCATTCCCGGATCCGCAGGTAGTGCAGGAACTCCGCCTTGCACAGCTTCCGGAACTGGTTGGACGACAGCGCCTTCTGCCGCTCCTGCAGGTAGTTCCACAGATTCAGGTACGCCAGAAAGTCCGAGTCCTTGTCGGCGAACCGGCCGTGCTTCTCGTCAGCGGCCTGCTGATGCTCGGCGGGGCGTTCG
Source organism: Micromonosporaceae bacterium (assembly GCA_009380105.1). Lineage (GTDB taxonomy): Bacteria > Actinomycetota > Actinomycetes > Mycobacteriales > Micromonosporaceae > WHSM01. Next base: position 2,694 of record WHSM01000033.1, on the reverse strand, counting down.
CGGGGGTCCTGAATGGACAGCGCGGAGACGATGACGAGCACCTCACGCAGGCAGGCGTTCTCGCCGGCTTCGAGCACCATCCGAGCAAGCCTCGGGTCCACGGGTAGTTGCGCCAGTCTGCGCCCCAGCGCCGTCAACCGCGGCCGTCCGTCAGCGGCTTTCGGCTCCAGCGCCCCCAGCTCTTCCAGGGTGCGCACACCGTCAGCGATGTTCCGGCGATCCGGCCCGTCGATGAAAGGGAACGTCTCGATGTCGCCCAGCTTGGCCGCGGTCATCTGCAGAATCACCGAGGCGAGGGAGGTGCGCAGGATCTCCGGATCAGTGAACTCCGGCCTTCCGTTGAAGTCGTCCTCCGAGTAGAGCCGGATGCAGATGCCGTCGGAGAGCCGGCCGCAGCGGCCCTTGCGCTGGTTCGCCGACGCCTGGGAGATCGGCTCGATCGGCAGTCGCTGCACCTTGGTGCGGTTGCTGTACCGGGAGATGCGAGCCGTGCCGGGGTCGACGACGTACTTGATGCCGGGGACGGTCAGCGAGGTCTCGGCGACGTTCGTGGCGATCACGATCCGCCGGCTCGCGTGCGGCCGGAAGACCTTGTGCTGCTCGGCGGCGGCCAGTCGGGCGTACAGCGGAAGGATCTCGGTGTGCGGCAGGTTGAGCTTGCCCAGCGCATCGGCCGCGTCGCGGATCTCGCGCTCGCCGCTGGCGAAGACCAGGATGTCGCCGGCCGGTTCCCGGCGCAGCTCTTCGACCCCGTCGCAGATCGCCTGGATCTGATCGCGTCCGGTGTCCTCGGCGTCCTCGACGATCGGCCGGTAACGCACCTCCACCGGGTACGTCCGCCCCGACACCTCCACGATCGGCGCCCCACGGAAGTGCGCCGAGAAGCGCTCCGGGTCGATGGTGGCCGAGGTGATGATCAGCTTGAGATCGGGGCGGTGGGGGAGCAGCTGCTTCAGGCGACCGAGGATGAAGTCGATGTTCAGGCTGCGCTCGTGGGCCTCGTCGATGATCAGCGTGTCGTACCGCCGGAGGTTGCGGTCCCGCTGGATCTCGCTGAGCAGGATGCCGTCTGTCATCACCTTGACCATCGACTGCCGGCTCACCCTGTCGGTGAACCGCACCTGGTAGCCGATGGCGCCACCGAGCTCGGTGTTCAGCTCTTCGGCGATGCGCTCGGCGACGGTGCGGGCGGCGAGCCGGCGAGGCTGGGTGTGGCCGATCACACCGTGCGTTCCGCGTCCCAGCTCCAGGCAGATCTTGGGGAGCTGGGTGGTCTTGCCGGACCCCGTCTCGCCCGCGACGATCACCACCTGGTGGTCGCGGATCGCCGCGGCGATCTCGTCCTTCTTCTGGCTGACCGGCAGTTCCGCGGGGTAGCTGATCGGCGGCGCGACGCGTGGCCGCGCCGCGCCGTCGGAAGACTCAGGACGTGTGGACATACGCCCGCCAAGGATATGCGGGGATCGGGGCGCCGCCGCCACCGAGTTACCGCGCGCCAGTGGTCGGACTGGTAACCGACACCATTACTGCACGTTCTGTTACGACCACGCGTCGTATGGCTAGCGGAGCGCGTCACGCGGCGTCGAACGGCGGCGCATCGTCGACGAGGTAGAGCTGATCACGCGATGTAATTGCTCAGTGACCGTCGCGAGACTGGCGCGATGATGTATTCCCCTCACCACCCACGAACGCGGTTCCGCCTCACGCGGGCACTGTGGACGGTTGCCGCCTTCGCGACCGTCGCCTTGCTGGCAGGCTGCGGGACGCAGCAGGACGGCCCGACCGTCGGCCAGGACTCCGAGACGCCGAGGCCGGTCGTCAGCTCCGCGAGTCCGACACCGAGCCCTTCACCAGTGGTCGAGAAGCGGAAGGTCACCGAGACCGAGAAGATCCCGTTCACGACGAAGAGGGTGAAGGATCCGTCGCTCGCCAAGGGCAAGACCCGGGTCCGGACCAAGGGCATGCCAGGCGTCAAGACCCTCACCTACGAGGTGACCTACACCGACGGCGTCGAGACGGGGAGGCGACTGGTCAAGGAAGCGGTCACCAGTAAAGCAGTTGCCAAGGTTGTCGCCGTCGGCACGAAGAGTGTGCGCCGTTGCGACCCCAACTACAGCGGCGCCTGCGTGCCGATCGCCTATGACGTCGACTGCGCGGGTGGCAGCGGCGACGGTCCGGCGTACGTGCAAGGGCCGGTGCGGGTCGTCGGCACTGACATCTACGACCTCGACCGTGACGGCGACGGCATCGCCTGCGACTGAAGCGTCGGAACAGCGGACCCGGCTCAAGCGGACACCCCAGCGGGTCGCGTGAACCGGGTCCATTGAGCGCGCTGATCGCGGTCAGCGGGTTGTCGTCAGTTGGAGAAGGAGACCACCTGGCGGGCCACAGTCCGGTCGGTCGGCAGGCTGTTGTGGCCGATGCACGCGGTCCTGGTGTTCGTGGCGCCGCTGAGGAGCACGCTCTCGTCGGGGTTGATGATCCCGTCGCAGGGCGACCACCAGGTGCCGTACCTGACGTAGCCGGGCGTCTCGTCACCTGCGTTGAGCGTGTTGAGGAACTCCGAGCCCGGCCGCATGTCGTAGCAGGCCTGCCACCAGCAGCCGTAGGCCCAGTTCGTGCCGTGGTTGGGGCCGCCGAGTGAGACCCACGCGTCGACCTTGCTCGTGCCTCCCAGGAACTTCAGGTACCAGC
>WHSM01000581.1 GCA_009380105.1 Micromonosporaceae bacterium | reverse complement strand
TACGCGGCGCCAGACGTGACGTCACCATCGTTGAAACGTGGCCGTCGCCCGGCGGCACAGGTGGTGCGCCGGGGACAGTGGGACGGAGGCGGGTAGCGTAGGGCTGCCAACCGACATGACGTACCGGGGGAAACGACGTAGCCGGGAGGGGAGCAGCGCCTCGTGATCTTCAGAGCGGTACGCGAGGGCCGGCCGTATCCTGAGCACGGCCTGACGACCAAGGACTGGGCGCAGATTCCACCCAGGCCGGTGCGGCTGGACCAGCTCGTCACGATCAAGCGCAATCTCGCCCTGGATCGGCTGCTCGCCGAGGACTCCACGTTCTACGGAGACCTGTTTCCGCACGTGGTGGAGTACAACGGCGAGCTGTACCTGGAGGACGGGCTGCACCGGGCGCTGCGCGCCGCGCTGCAGCAGCGCACCTCGATCCACGCGCGGGTGCTGGTGCTGCCGGCCTCGGTCGCCCAATCCGCTCAGCCCCACCAGGCCGCCCAACCTGACCAGCCCAACCAGAGCGCCCAGTCGCCGCAGCCGGTCCAGCCGTACGGCCAGCCGCAGGGCCAGGCGCCGCGCTGATCCTCACGGGTGGGCTCACGCGGCGGTGGCCAATTCAACAGTCGTGAGGCCGTCCGTTGGTTACGGTCATCGGGAATCCCGACTTCAGGAGGTCCGCGTGGCTGACCGGCTGGCTCCGCTGGGACTGTTGGGCGCCGACGCGCTGCTCTCTGACGAGGAGCGCGCGATCCGGGACGTGGCCCGCCGCATCGCCGACGAGAAGGTACGACCGCACATCGCCGACTGGTTCGAGCGGGGCACCTGCCCGGCGCGGGAGCTGGCCAAGGATTTCGGCGCCGTCGGCCTGTTGGGAATGCATCTGACCGGGTACGGGTGCGCCGGCGCCTCGGCCGTCGCGTACGGCCTGACCTGCATGGAGTTGGAGGCCGCCGACTCCGGAGTGCGCAGCCTGGTCAGCGTGCAGGGTGCCCTGGCGATGTACGCGATCTGGCGGTACGGCTCCGAGGAGCAGAAGTCCTCCTGGCTGCCCGGCATGGCGCGCGGCGAGCTGATCGGCTGCTTCGGCCTCACCGAGCCGGATCACGGCAGCGACCCCGCGTCGATGGCGACCCGCGCGCGGCGGGACGGCGAGGACTGGGTGTTGCACGGCGCGAAGATGTGGATCACCAACGCGCCGATCGCCGACGTCTCGGTGATCTGGGCGCGCAGCGACGCCGGGGTCCAGGGTTTCCTGGTCCCGCTGGACACGCCCGGCGTCACCGCCAACGAGATCACGCGGAAGCTGTCGCTGCGCGCGTCGGTCACCGGCGAGATCGTGCTCGACGACGTGCGGCTGCCGGCCGACGCGGTGCTGCCGGGGGCGCGGGGGCTGAAGGCGCCGCTTTCGTGCCTGACCGAGGCACGGCTGGGGATCGTGTGGGGAGCGCTCGGCTCGGCCCGGGACTGCCTGGAGACCGCTGTCGACTACGCCTGCGAGCGGGAGCAGTTCGGCAGGCCGGTCGCGGCCTTCCAGCTCACCCAGGCCAAGCTCGCCGACATGGCGGTCGAGTTGAACAAGGGCTTCCTGTTGGCGCTGCATCTGTCGCGGGCGGCTGACACCGGCACGCTGCGCCCGGAGATGGTGAGCGTCGGCAAGCTGAACAACGTGCGCGAGGCGCTGGCGATCGCGCGCACCTGCCGGACGATTCTGGGCGCGAACGGGATCAGCGGCGAGTACCCGATCATGCGGCACGCGATGAACCTGGAGAGCGTGTTGACCTACGAGGGCACCAGCGAGATCCACACTCTGGTCCTCGGCCAGGCCCTCACCGGCATCTCCGCGTTCACCTGAGGAGCCAGCCATGAGGGAGACCGTCTTCACGTGGGGCGCCCCGCCGTTGAAGTTCGGCCCGGGCGCGCTGCGGGGCCGTTCGACGGGTTCGTGGCGATCGGCGGCGGCTCGGCGATCGACACCGCGAAGGCGGTCAACCTGCTCACCAGCAACCCCGGCGACCTGATGGAGTACGTCAACCAGCC
>WHSM01000169.1 GCA_009380105.1 Micromonosporaceae bacterium | reverse complement strand
CGAAGGCGCACGTGCCGACGTTCCCGGTGCGCGTGACCGTCGGGGTGGTAGAAGTGGGCAGCCCGTGACCCTGTGTGGGCAGCCCGTGGACCTGCCGCCACCCCTGGCCGGGTTCACCGTGGCCGTGACAGCGGACCGGCGTCGGGAGGAGCTGTGCGCGCTGCTGGAGCGCCGCGGCGCCCGGGTGGTGCAGGCGCCCGCCGTGCGGATCATCCCGCTGCCGGACGACACGGCGTGTCTGGAGGCGACGCGGCGCTGCCTGCGAGCGCCGCTGGACTTCGTGGTGGCGACCACCGGCGTGGGGTTCCGTGGCTGGCTCTCAGCGGCCGACGGCTGGGGACTGGCCCGGCCGCTGCTGGGCCGGATCAGCGCGGCCAGGGTGATGGCGCGCGGCCCCAAAGCGCGCGGCGCCATCCGCGCCGCCGGCCTCACCGAGGAGTGGTCGCCCGCGTCCGAGTGCGCGGCCGAAGTGCTCAGCCACCTGCTGGAGATCGGCGTGGCGGGGCTGCGGGTCGCCGTCCAGTTGCACGGCGACCCGCAGCCGGACCTGGTCAGCGGGCTGCGCGAGGCCGGCGCCGAGGTGATCGAGGTGCCGGTGTACCGGTGGGCGCCGCCGGTCGACATGGACCCGCTTCGCAGGTTGGTGGACCTGGTCACCACCCGCCAGGTCGACGCGGTCACGTTCACCAGCGCCCCGGCTGTGACGTCGTTGCTGGACACGGACCCGAGCGGCGAGGTGCTTTCCGCGCTCCGCGACGACGTGCTCGCCGCGTGCGTGGGCCCGGTCTGCGCCGCCCCACTGCAACGGCTCGGGGTGCCGACAGCGCAGCCGGCCCGAGGCCGGCTCGGCGCGCTGGTCCGCACTGTGGTGGACGAGCTGTCCGGGCGGCGGTCGCAGCCGCTGCGGGTCGCGGGGCACACGTTGGCCGTACGCGGCCACGCCGTGATCCTCGACGGCGAGCTGGTGCAGCCGCCGCCGGCCCCGATGGCGCTGCTGCGCGCGCTGGCGCGACGCCCGGGGCGCGTCCTGTCCCGCGCGGAGCTGCTGCGCGAGCTGCCCCGCGGAGCCGACGGCCACGCCGTGGAGATGGCGGTCGCCAGGCTGCGCGGCGCGCTGGGCGACCCGCAGATCGTGCAGACAGTGGTGAAGCGCGGCTACCGGCTGCGCGTGGACCACGCCAACGGCGAGCCCGCCGGCCGGACCTGCGGGTCGACGTGGCGTACCTGGACATCGAGCGCCCGCACCTGAGCACGGTGGCGGCCCGGCTGGACCGCCCAGCCGTGGCGGTGCCGCTGTTGTTCGCGGCGGGCCACCACGTGCGCACCGACATCCCGGCCGCACTGGCTGGAGCCCCGGTCACGGCCGCTCCGCCGCTTGGCCCCGTCTGTGGCGACGAGATGCGCGCGAGCGTATGCTGCCCGGCGCGGCGACGTGGGCAGACGACCAACCGACGAGGAGGGGTTCCCGTCCGTATGCGTATGTGCTTCCCGCCCGAGGACGGCGAATCGTACGAGACCACGAAAGACCTGTTGATCCGACGATGCCAAGATTGGGCCAACGCTCATGGCAGCACGGTGGATCCGTTTATCTTCTCGGCCGCGCTGGACTTCCGGCACCAGAGCGTCGACGGCCGTCTGGGGTTCTGGACCGCCGCTTCGGTCCGTGAGTTCCTACTCGACTGGATGCCCCGCACGATCACGATGATGCCGGAGGACGCGGCGAGCGCCCCGGAGGCAGTGCGCACGCTGCTTCGCTACCTGCGCCACACCGAGCTGGACGACCCGACCGCGGATCGGCTGCCGGATCTCGAAGCCGCGATCACCGACGCCGCCCCCGACTTTGGGAGGGCGATGTCCGACGAACGCAACTTCGGACTCGCCAAGTTCTGGGTGATGAAGGCGCTGGGCGCCGGAATCGACCCGGCCAACGGCGAGGCGATGGAGCGCTTCATCCGGCGCGTCCACACCGGACAGGTCGCGTACGACACCGCGGCCTTGAGTCACATCGCCGAGCGCCACTTCCACGACCCGGGCACGCCAGAGCGCGCGCTCCCGCAACCCCCGGTGACGCTGCCCTCCGAAGCCGAGCTCGCTGACAGCGCCGAGAAGAACCGCATCGTCCAACAGCTGCGGGCGCTGACCGACTGGGTCGGCGTCCGCTCACCGGGACGGGGCAGCTCAAGCTCGCCGACGCTCGGGAGTTGGTCGCCCGACTGGACACCGGTGACGTCATCGACCCGGTCATCGACGACCGGACGTTCCGCACCACAAGCAGCGCCGAGCTGCCCGAGCTGACCCTGATCGTGGAGTGGGCCAAGCGGCTACGGCTGGTCCGCGTGGTCAAGAAGCGACTGGTGCGGGTGGCGAAGTCCAAGCCTGTCCTGGAGGACGGGTTCGCGCTGTGGCTGAAGGCCTTCGGCGCCCTGGACGGGCTGGCCGATGAGCTCTTCCCGCAACGCTTCGGCGGCCCTGACCTGTTCGCCCTCATGTTCGACGAGGCGCTGCCGGATATCCTCAACTCGGTCTACGGCTTCCGGGAGCCGCTCCCAGTCGTTCAGCTGGAGGAGTCGGTGTGGCTGTCCTGCCGCGCCAGGTTCATGATCGGCGGAAGCGACCCCGACAGGCAGCGACTCTGGCGTCACAGTGTCGACCACGACCTGCGGCGGGCGCTGCGGGTCCTGGCCGACCTCGGCGCCGCCGAGTTGAGCACCGGAATCGCCGATCCGATATTCTCCCTGGACCTCGATCCGACACCCGATGAGGAAGAGGGCGGCCCCCGGTGCCGGCATGCTGCCGCCGGAAGCGCGACAGCAGATCCGCGCGGCGCTCGCCGGCGAGACGGATCTGGTCCGGCTCACGCCCCTCGGCACGTACGCGGTGCGCCAGCGGCTGCTCGCCGAGGGCCGCTACGTGCCCCTCGTCGGCGAGCTGTCCCACGCGACCGCCGCGCAAATGCTGGGGATGATCGCCGAGCACCACGGCCCGGGGACCGGCCGCGAGGAGATCGACCGCTGGCTCGCGGCTCACGACGCTGACGGGGTGGAGCCCCTGCTCGACGCCGTGCGGCGGTGCGCGTTCCGGAGCCGCGCCGCAGCCATGCTCGACGTGCTCGCAGAGTCTCGACCCGACGGCGAGGCGTTTCTGCGGACACTGCGCGCCGACCCGGCGTTGGCGCCGATCGCGATCCACCACATGATCGACAGCGGCCAGCTGAGCATGGAGGATCTGACTCCCGTCGAAGGGTTGATCGGCATGGCTGAGCAGTTGCTCCAGGTTCTGGAAGCCGAAGGTCCGGAGGCGGTGCGCGAGGCGCTCGCCGAGGTGCCCGACCTTCCGGAGCTGGGACACGCGCTGGCGCACTCCGGCCACCCAGACGCACAAGGGCTCCAGGAGTTGCGCAGCCTGGTCATCGAGCCGTCGCTACGGAACGCCCGCCGCGGACCACACGTCGTCGCCGACCCCGGTCGCCACCCGAGACGCAAGCGCCCCAAGTCGCGCGGCAAGCGCAAACGCTGAGTCGGCTGCCACAGCGTGGCCTCGGCGGCTGGCACGTGACGCGTAGAAGAACCCCATGTCGGGTGTCGCGAATCTGATGGATCGCCACATATCGGCTGGTGCCGTCGGGACCTACCCTTTGCGCATGAAGGCGTGACCAACGCCACATCGCGGGAGGTTCCCAATGCCTGCCATCCGCTCAGCGACGCCACATCCCCATCCGGCGCCTACCCGGACCCGGCCGCCCCGCCGCTCGGCCTTCGGGTTCGCCGCGGCCGCCGTGCTGGTCGTCCTGGCGACGGCGAGCCTGGCCCAGCCTGCCGCCGCGGCGACGCTGGAGGAGGTGACGGGCTTCGGCTCCAACCCCGGCAACCTGCAGATGTTCCGCTACGTCCCGGACGGGCTCCCCGCCGGTCGACCGCTGGTCGTCGCGCTACACGGTTGCACCCAGTCGGCGGCGGCGTACGACAACGAACCCGGCTGGACCACGCTCGCCGAACGTCACGGCTTCGCTCTGGTGCTCCCGCAGCAACGCAGTGTCAACAACTCCAGCAGGTGCTTCAACTGGTTCGAGGTGGGCGACACCGCGCGGGGCTCCGGCGAGACGTTGTCGATCAAGCAGATGGTCGACCGGATGAAGGCCGACTTCGGCTCCGATCCCGGTCGCGTCTTCGTCACCGGGCTCTCGGCCGGGGGCGCGATGACCGCCGTCATGATGGCTGCCTATCCCGACGTATTCGCCGGCGGCGGCGTGGTGGCGGGCCTGCCGTACCGGTGCGCCACCAACGTGTCCCAGGCGTTCAGCTGCATGAACCCGGGCGTGGATCTCACCCCGGCGCAGTGGGGGGACAAGGTGCGGGCGGCGTCCTCGCACACCGGGCCGTGGCCGACGCTGTCGGTCTGGCACGGCACCAGTGACACCACGGTGGCGCCCGCGAACCTCAGGGAGCTGGTCGACCAGTGGACGAACGTCCACGGCGCCGACCGCACCCCTGACCGCAGCGACACCGTCGCCGGGTATCCGCACAAGGTCTACCAGAACGCGGCCGGGCGGTCAGTGGTGGAGACGTACGAGATCACCGGGATGTCACACGGTCAGCCGATCGACCCCGGCACGAGGGCCGACCAGTGCGGCGCGCCCGCTGCCTACATCCTCGACGTGAACATCTGCGCCGCGTACCACATGGTCAGGTTCTGGGGTCTGGACGCCGGCGGGCCCGGCCCGTCCCCCACCACCGGGACCACCGTGACCTTCGCCAACCGCGACCCGCAGGACGGTTACGTCAAAGCCAACGCCGACGGCAGCGCCAGCGCGGTCGGCACGCTGGAGGCCTACAACGGCCTGGCGATCGGCCGCGGCAGTGACGGCAAGCACAACCGGACGGTCCTCTCCTTCGACACCTCCGGTCTGCCGGACGGAGCCACCGTCACGCGGGCCTACCTCACGGTGGCCCACCGCAGCTCCAGCGGCGACCCGTGGTCATCGCCTGCCGGCAACAGGTTGGTCGTCGACGTGAAGTCCGGCTGCTTCGGCGGCTGCGCCATCGAGGCGACGGATTGGGCAGCCGCGCCGACCACAGCGGCGACCGCGGCGATTGGCAAGTTCACGTCCGGGATCCAGAGATCCGCCGACTTCGGCGCCTCAGGATTGGCGGCCATCCACAAGGCGGGCACCACCCAGGTGAAGCTCCGTTTCGCCCAGAATCCGACGTCCACCGCCTACTTGTTCATCGACCGGGGAGCGACCGCGACCCTCACCGTCAGTTACCGCTGAGCCGGAGCCCGGAGCCCGGAGCGACCACTGTCGGTCTTGTGACAGCGACGCCAATCCGCCAGTTCCACCGCGCTCACCGACTTACGATGCGTCATGCAGGCCACGGGGGCTCGTCCCCTGGGAGGCGCGTCATGACCACTGTCGACAGGCCGCGGACCGGCATCGTCAGCCCGGCGGTCACGCTGCTCGACGACGCGATCTCCCGTGTCGCGACGACGCCTGACCTGGTCGCCGTCGAGCAGCTCGCGCGCTGGCTCGCTGACGCCACGGCGAGCCTGATCGACGAGTTGACCGCAGCGGACGCGGAGAGCCGCCGTACCGGCGAAGCGGTGGTTCTGGCCGAGGCGGCGAGCGGACACGTGATGGTGGTCCGCCGCTTCCCTGCCGACCAGCCCACCCCGATCCACGGGCACGGCGGCTGGGGCGCGGTCGTGGTGCTCACGGGGCATGGCCGGTACGAGACGTGGGAGCCCACGCGAGACGGCTACGCCCGACTGGTCCGGGTGCGGGAACTGGGCCCCGGAGACACGCTCGCGTGGCCGAACCCGCCGCATGACGTGCACCGTCAGGTGGGCCTCGCCGACGGAGCCACGGAGTTGACGATCTTCGCGCGGCACCCGTACCACACGTGGGCGCCGCAGTTCCAACCCGCAGGCGACCCCCTCCACCCGTCCTGACCGTCCTGGGGCGTGAGAGTCCTCTCCCGTCGAATGCTTGACCTGGAGTGTGCTCCAGCTCCTAGCGTCGTACGCGTGACACATTCGATCGCGGAGGCAGCCCGGCGCACCGGGCTGTCCATCGACACGTTGCGCTACTACGAGCGGATCGGGCTGGCGGACCGGCCGGACCGCGATTCGGCCGGCCGGCGCAGCTACTCCGACGCCGATCTGGCATGGCTGGGGTTCCTGATCAAGCTGCGCACCACCGGGATGCCGATCCGGGTGATGCGCGAGTACGCCCAACTGCGCCGGGAAGGCGCCGCCACCGCAGGCCGGCGCAAACATATCCTGATCGACCAACGCGCGGCGGTGAACGCCCGGATAGCCGAGCTGAACACCTGCCTCGACGTGCTCGACTACAAGATCGACAACTACGCCCAACTGGAACGAGGACCTCAGGAGGTCTCCGCATGACAATCCCCGCCCGACGACTCGGTGAGCTGCAGGTGGGCGCTCAAGGCCTGGGCTGCATGGGCATGAGCGAGTTCTACGGAGTCACCGACGACGCCGAGTCGATCGCTGTCATCCACCGTGCGCTGGAACTCGGCGTCACCCTGCTCGACACCGCCGACATGTACGGCACGGGCGTCAACGAACAGCTCGTCGGCCGCGCCATCGCCGATCGTCGTGATCAGGCCGTGCTCGCCACGAAGTTCGCCGTGGTGCGTGACGCCAAGCCCGGTGAGCCCGCCATCCGCGGTGACGCCGATTATGTGCGCCAGGCCTGCGACGCGTCGCTGCGCCGGCTCGGAGTCGACCACATCGACCTGTACTACCAGCACCGGGTGGACCCGAACACGCCGATCGAGGAGACGGTCGGTGCGATGGCCTCGCTGGTCGAGGCCGGCAAGGTGCGCTGTCTCGGCCTGTCGGAGGCGGCCGCCGAGACGATCCGGAGGGCGCACGCGGTGCACCCGATCACGGCGGTGCAGACCGAGTGGTCGCTGTGGTCGCGCGAGATCGAAGACGCGGTGGCGCCGACCTGCCGGGAGCTGGGGATCGGATTGGTGCCGTACTCCCCGCTGGGCCGGGGGCTGCTCACTGGGCGGTACCGCTCGCTCGGCGACTTCGCCGCGGACGACTACCGGCGAACCACGCCGCGGTCCTCGGGCGACAACCTCGACCGCAATCTCGCGATTGTGGCCGCGCTGGAGAAGGTCGCCGAGGAGCGCGGCGTCACCGCTGGGCAGCTCGCGCTGGCCTGGGTGCAGCACCGGGGCGAGGACGTGGTCCCGATCCCGGGCACCAAGCGCCTGGCGTACCTGGCGCAGAACGTCACCGCGGTCGACCTCGCGCTCTCGGACGCGGAGCTGGCGGCGGCCGAGACCGCGGTCCCCGCCGACGCGGCGGCGGGTGACCGCTACCCGGAAGGCGCCATGCGCACGCTCAACCACTGACCAGACGCCCGCCCCCCACGCGGGTCGGCTACCCGCGTGGGGATTAGGAGACGACCGGGAGGTAGACCTCGGCGCCGGACTTCACGAACTCCTCCGACTTGTCCTTCATGCCCTGCTCCGCGTACGCCTTCAGGTCCTGGCTGATCTTCATCGAGCAGAACTTCGGCCCGCACATCGAGCAGAAGTGCGCCGTCTTCGCCGGCTCGGCCGGCAGCGTCTCGTCGTGGAACGCCCGGGCAGTGTCGGGATCCAGCGACAGGTTGAACTGATCCTCCCAGCGGAACTCGAACCGCGCCTTGCTCAGCGCGTCGTCCCACGCCTGCGCCGTCGGGTGCCCCTTCGCCAGATCCGCCGCGTGCGCCGCGATCTTGTACGCGATCACACCCGCCTTCACGTCGTCCCGGTTCGGCAGGCCCAGGTGCTCCTTCGGCGTGACGTAGCAGAGCATCGCGGTGCCGTACCAGCCGATCATGGCGGCGCCGATCGCGGAGGTGATGTGGTCGTACCCGGGCGCGATGTCGGTGGTCAGCGGGCCGAGCGTGTAGAACGGCGCGTTGGCGCACCACTCCTTCTGCAGGTCCATATTCTCTTTGATCTTGTGCATCGGGACGTGGCCCGGGCCTTCGTTCATCACCTGGACGTCGTACTCCCAGGCGATCTGGTTCAGCTCACCCTGGGTGCGGAGTTCGGCCAGCTGCGGCTCGTCGTTGGCGTCCGCGATGGAGCCCGGCCGCAGCCCGTCACCGAGGGAGAACGCGACGTCGTACTGCGCGAAGATCTCGCACAGCTCCCGGAAGTTGGTGTAGAGGAAGTTCTCCTCGTGGTGCGCCAGGCACCAGGCAGCCATGATCGACCCGCCGCGCGAGACGATGCCGGTGACCCGCGGCACCGTGGTCGGGATGTAGCGCAGCAGCACCCCGGCGTGCACGGTCATGTAGTCCACGCCCTGCTCGGCCTGCTCGATCACGGTCTCTTCGAAGATGTCCCAGGTCAGCTTCACCGGGTCGCCGTTGACCTTCTCCAGGGCCTGGTAGATCGGCACGGTCCCGATCGGCGCCGGCGCGTTGCGCATGATCCCCTCGCGGGTCTCGTGGATGTGCTTGCCGGTGGACAGGTCCATCACCGTGTCCGCGCCCCACTTGCACGCCCAGGTCAGCTTGTCGACCTCTTCGGCGATCGAGGACGACACCGCCGACGTGCCGATGTTCGCGTTGATCTTCACCAGGAACCGCTCGCCGATCAGCATCGGCTCGCTCTCGGCGTGGTTGATGTTGTTCGGCAGGATCGCCCGACCGGTGGCGATCTCCTCGCGCACGATCTCCGGGTCGAGGCCCTCCCGAATCGCGGCGAACTCCATCTCCGGAGTGACGATGCCCTGCCGGGCGTAGTGCATCTGCGTCGGCCGCTTGCCGGACCTGGCACGCAGCACCCGCCGCCCGGCGTTGGCCGGGCCGACCGCGTCCACCTCCTCGACGTCATCACGCTCGTGGATCCAGTGGGCTCGCAACTGCAGCAGCCCGACCTCCGGGTCGCCGCCCGGGCCGGAGGTGTCGTACAGCCGCACCGGCGGGTCGTCGTTGGTGAGATCCACCTCCGCGAACGGCACCTGGATGTCGGGACGTGAGCCGGTGAGGTGCACCTTGCGTCGGTTCGCTGTCTGAGCAAGCGTCATAGCGTCGTCTCCCATGCGAAGTGGTTGAGCGGTCCGTGCCCACCGCCGAGGCGCCATGCGGCTCCGCCGGCGAGCGCTTTCGTGACGT
>WHSM01000523.1 GCA_009380105.1 Micromonosporaceae bacterium | reverse complement strand
GAACCGCTTGAAGTCTTCGAGAACGAGGGAGCGCACGAGTTTAGCGAAGTTGTTCATGATGTGCCGCCACTGGCCGAAGGGTGTACAGGGGATCTCTCGCCAGTGCCGCCGGCTGCACTACATCCATGATCGCAGCCCTTAATGGAAATGTAAAACAGAAATCGATTTCTGACCGACAAATCGGTCCCTGGGGCAAATCGGGACAACTGGTGCAGCCTTGAGCACGCAGCGTGCACCCTTGATGATCATGATCTGAGCAGCGCGGGGTCGGGGTCGGGACGGCCTAGCAGGTGACCTCGGATTCCGGGGCCTTCAGGTCGATCAGGTAGTCGTCGACCGTGTCGTTGAGGCAACCCGGCTTCGGGTACGCCGTGTGACCCTCGCCCTCGTACGTGATCAACACCCCGGTCCCGAGCAGGTCCGCCAGCTCGCCGGCCTGCTCGTACGGCGTCGCCGGATCGCCGGTCGTGCCGATGACCAGGATCGGGGGAGCGCCTTCCGCCTCACCGTGCGGATACGGGTCGTGCTGGTCGGGCCAGACCGCGCAGTTGAGCATCGACAACGCCAACGCGCCCCCGAAAAGCGGGTACTCCTCGCGCCAGTCGCCCTGCAGCTTGCGCACCGTCTCCAACGACAGCTTCTCCTCCTCGTCCACGCAGTTCACCGTGGTGAGGATCTCCATGGAGTTCGGATAACGGCCGTCGGAGTCGCGTTCGTTGAAGGTGTCCACGATGTCGAACACGCGGTCCGGGTCGCCGTCGTCCAACTCGTCCAGCGCGGCGGCCAGGCGGGGCCACCACTCCTGGATGTACATCGTGTAGAGCACCGCGGAGAGCACCCAGCCGGCCGTGGCCTTCCGCCCGTCCGACCCGGACTCCGGCGACTTGCGCGCCTCGGCGATGAGCTTGTTCACAGCGGCCTTCGCGTCCGAGCCGATCGGGCAATCGCTGGAGTCCGCGTCCTCGCACCATTTCGCGAAGTTGCCGAACGCCCGCTCGAACCCGGCCGCCTGCCCCTTGCTGCCCTCAATTTCGTCCTTCCTCGGATCCACCGCCCCGTCCAGCACGAACGCGCGGATCTTCTCCGGGAAGAGCTTGGCGTACACCGCGCCGAGCAGGGTGCCGTACGAGTACCCGAGGTAGGTCAGCTTCTCGTCCCCCACCGCTTCGCGGACAGCGTCCATGTCCCGAGCGGTCTGCTCAGTGGAAAAGTACTTCAACGTGTCGCCGTACTTGCGCTCACAGCCCTCGACGACGTCCCTTGCGAAGTCGACGATCTCGTCGAACTCCTGCTGGCTCGCCGGGTCGGGCTCGGAGCCGATCAGCTCGTCCTTGTCCTCGTCGGAGAAGCACTCGACGGCAGTGGACCGCCCGACCCCTCGCGGGTCGAAGCCCACGATGTCGAACCGCTCCAACACCTCCGACGGCAGCGTGAACGACAGATAGACCGCGGTATCCACCCCGGAGCCGCCAGGTCCGCCGGGGTTCACGACGAGCGAGCCGATTCGCTCGTCCGGCTCCTGGCGCGCCGAACGGCCCCGCAGCAGCGCCACGTCGAAGGTCTCGCCGCTGTCCGGGTCGTTCCAGTCCTGCGGCGCCTTGACAGTGGCGCACTCGAACTCCACCCCGCTCGGCGGCTGCTGGCCGATCGCCTCCTCGGCCGTGTCCGGGCACGGCTTCCAGTCGGCCTTCGCGATGTCAGGGCCGCCGCCCGGCGCGGCTTCCCCAGGGTTCCAGCGCGCGGTCGGAGTCGCGGCGCAGCCGGCCAGCAGGACGGCGAGGGCGGCGGTCGCCGCCAGGACGACTCGGCGGTGGGCTGAGGTCACTGCTTCTCCTCCGGTCGGCCGCCGAGCACCTGATCGACATCGAAGCGTACGGGGCGGTCGAGCTGGGGGTACCCGCAGGACTTCGGGTCCCGGTCGGGGCGCCACCGCTTGAACTGCGCGGTGTGCCGGAACCGGTCGCCGCCCTCCAGGTAGTCGTACCCGACCTCGCAGACCAGCTCCGGCCGCAGCGGCGCCCAGGACAGGTCTTTCTTGCCAGACCAGCGGCTCGGCGCCCCCGGCATGCGCTGGCCGTCCAGGTCTTCGGTCGCGCCCCACCGCGCCCACGGGTGGTCGGCGACGTCAATCCGGCACGGCGCCAGCTCGGCGACCAGCTCTTTGCGGCGCGCCATGCTGAACGAGGCCGAGACTCCGACGTGGTGCAGCCTGCCCTGGTCGTCGTACAGGCCGAGAAGCATCGACCCGACCGCGTCCTTGGTCTCGACCGCGGACTTGTGCCAGCGGAAGCCGGCCACCACCACGTCGGCCGTGCGGGCGTGCTTGATCTTGTACATGGGCCGCTTGCCCGGCAGGTACGCGAGATCGGCCGGTTTGGCGATCAGCCCGTCCAGACCCGCGCCCTCGAACATCTCGAACCACTGCCGGGCGGTGTCCGCGTCCTGGGTGACCGGTGTCAGGTGCACCGGCGGGCGGGCGTCGGCCAGCGCCGTCTCCAGCCGCTGCCTTCTTCGGGGGTACGCCTCATCCAGGAAACTCTGGTCGTCCAGCGCGAGCAGGTCGAAGGCGATGAAACTGGCCGGGGTCTTCTCGGCCAGCATGTTCACCCGCGAGGCCGCCGGGTGGATGCGTTGGCCCAGGGTGTCGAAGTCG